>JAJISG010000184.1 GCA_022848835.1 Thermoplasmatota archaeon
TCGTTCATGCGCATAGCCTCGACCGCAGGACCGCCGAACTCCATGGCCATATACGTTGCCCCATCGGTGTGAATGTCCCCGATAATCCTCAGAATCAGGTCCTTGCTGTACACCCCCTTCGCAAACTCACCCCCAATCTCAAACCTGAGGCTCTCAGGCACCTTGATCCAGGTCCTCCCCAGCCCGAGGGCAACGGCCACATCGGTGCTTCCCATGCCCGAGGCGAAGGCCGCCATTGCACCGCCTGTTACAGTGTGGCTATCCGCTCCAATGACCACATCCCCAGGTCGGATGAACTTCTCAAAGGCCACCTGATGACATACGCCCTCCCCAATATCGCTCAGGACCATGCCCATCTTGGCGGCGAACTCCCTGAGATAGACGTGATCGCTGGCTAGCTCCCTCCTAGGTGGGGGTGAAGCGTGGTCTATGAAGACGATGCTCCTCTCAGGATCGAAGACCTTTTCCAGCCCGATCTTCTCCATCTGCCGGAAAGTAAGGGGTCCTGTCCCGTCCTGCACGTATACCAGGTCGACTGGACAGACGAGCAGCTCACCTCCTCGCACCTCACGGCCGACCTTTGCAGACAAGATCCTTTCCACCAAAGTCTGACCCATCTATAATCCCATCTTTTGTAGTCTCACCCCATCCTTAAGGGTTGCCCTCAAGGCCCAAGGAAGGCTACGTAGAGGGCCGCTAGCGTCCCGAGGATGGCGATGGCGTATAAGAGGAGGCCCACGGATCGATAGGCGCGGGTCATTCCCCAGTCGAAGAGAACATACTTGAAGCGATGCGCGCCATGGAAGAGTGACCCTCCTATGAGGATAATGATGTAGAGCTTGACTAAGGGGCTGGCAAGCCAGGTGATCAGGGCATCGTAGGCCAGTGGATCCTCTTCTAGGATGCCCAGGGTTGACCCGAAGTGGAAGAGGAGGATGTGGACGGGGAGCAGCAAAGCCACGACGAAGGCGCCACCCGCAAATAGGCTCCAGAAGAGGGCCGAGGTACGATCGGGAACCATGTCACACCCCCCGGAAGAGGAGAAGGTATACGAGGAAGGAAACAACGGCCCACATCATGATGGCTCCCAAGAGCACCAGGGCAGGTGGCACGGTCTTACCTCGAAACGATATCTGGAGGACCTTGGACGTAAGCCCCCACCAGGTCACCCCATGGTATACCGCGAAGGCGAAGGCCACGGCTGTAAATGCGACAAAAAATGGGGATTCAACAATTGCTAGGAAGGCATCATAGGCATTTCGGTCCCGTAATAGCAGGATCTGCACCAGGAATGTTAGGATGTAGACCAGGATGAAAATAGAGGACAGCTCCCTCAACATATAGGCCAGATAGCGAGGGTTCCGCAGCCACCAACTGGCGGGCATTTTCTGTACGTACGTCGCGGTCTTCTTCTCTGTCATCGGTCACAACCTCGGTAGTAGCGTCTTCAGAACATGTAGGGATCCAGGGAACTTCAGGCGCTGAATCGCACCAGCTGGATCGACATCCTTGGGACAGACAACCGAGCACTCGCCCACGTATGTGCAGTCCCAGACGCCTGACTTACCAACCAGTCTGGAAAGGCGTTTCTCCCTGCCCTGGTCCCTAGAGTCCATATTGTAGCGGTAGGCCAGAGCGATAGCCGCGGGACCAAGGAATTCGCTGTCTAGGCCGTAGACTGGACAGGCCGAGTAACAGATCAGGCAATTGATGCACATTGACTGTTGGCCATACAATCTGATCTGTCCAGGTGTCTGGAAGTACTCCCCCCTATCCAAAGGCTTTATCTTCTCTCGAATCAGCCAAGGCATTACTTCCGCCAGTTTCTGCATGAAGTCCTCCATATCCACGACTAAGTCCTTGATCACTGGAAAGTGATCCAGGGGCTCCACCTCCACGATGCCCCTTGTCAGTTGCCGAAGGAAGGTGGCGCAGGCTAGTCTGGGAGTCCCGTTGATCATGGCTCCACAGCTGCCACAGATTCCCATGCGGCACGACCATCGGTGCGCTAGGGTACTGTCCACTTCATCATTGATGTAGTTCAGGGCGTCTAGGACAACCATGTCCTCCGTATAGGGGATCTGGTACTCCTGGTAAAAGGGCTCTTTCGATAGCTCTGGGCGAAAGCGTTTGACGAGGAGAACGATTTCTAGAGCCATTATTCTAGTACACCCTCTTTTCAGGTTTCCATCGAGTAATGGTGACGGGCAGGAGTTCAACCTTGGGCTCCACCTCCGTCCTATGGATGAGGGTGTGGGCCAGGAACTTCTCATCATCTCGGCCTTCGAAGTCCGTTCTGCAATGGGCCCCCCTCGTCTCCTGCCTGTTTAGCGCAGAGTAGACCACAGCCGCGGCCACTTCGAGCATGAAGTCCAATTCGAGAACGGAGACCAGCTCGGTGTTGAATACCCGATCCTTATCCCCCACTTCCACCTTTTCGAAGGAGTTCTTGAGCTCCCTGATCGTCTTCGC
>JAJISG010000185.1 GCA_022848835.1 Thermoplasmatota archaeon
CCTACACGGAAAGCCCTACCCCTTCGAAACCCTACGCTATTGGTACGTCACTCCCTTTGGCGGCCGATCCGAGGACCTTTCACTAGGGCAAGTAGGCATCAATGCCGAGGCCTTGGACCAGAACACGGAGCTTATCCCCAACAAGGATAAGGTGCTCATCTCCATTGTGGGTCGAGATACACGAAGACCCCTCTACACTAGGACACCCTTCAGAGTGGTCGCCCTGGATACTAGAAGACCAGACGGACTGGAGAAGTCCCCCCAAGGGGAAGCCGTTCTTCCCCGAGATGAACCATGGGATATCGTCAGAAGGCCATATCTCCAGCCCAGATATGGAGAGCCTCTGCTTCTCAACGGCGTCGCATCCAGGGTCTTGGGAAAGGATCCAAACGAGTTGCTGTCCCAGCTGCTGCGGCAGGGGGTGGGGCGAATGTCCGATGGGCTATTCCAGTGAGACCACTCGCATGGTGCCGTGAGGCCACTGATGATTGCCTAGCTCTGCTCGTGAGGAAGAGTCTGGGCCGTCCCGGCCCTAGGGCCAGACAAGTAGTCTTCTCAAAACCTCCGCGTTTCCCAAGAGGCCGACTATGATGAGGCCGAAAAGTGGAAAGCTCAGAGACGCGGCCACAGCCAGGATGAGCAGCCGGCTGTCCCTCTTTGCCGGGATCTGACCCCCTACAGGATGTCCCTTCTGAAAGGCGGACGCGAAGGCAGCGGAGGTATAGCTCACGCCGTATGACCCCGCAAGGGCAAAGATCGCGAGCAGCCACCAATGCACGCCGGGCTCGACGGCCCACTGACCATAGGCAAGGGCCCCGATGATGACGAAATCGCCATACCTGTCCATAACGGAGTCGATCCATCCCCCTTTTCGCGTCGAGCTGAACTTTAGTCTAGCAATCTCACCGTCGCACCCATCCAATATCGATGCAAGCTGAACGAGGACGCCTCCCACGAGCAGGAAGAGATAGTTACCAAGGAAGAGGAAATAGGCAGCAATAAGGGTAACGGCAAAGACGATGGCACTCATCTGATTCGGCGTCAGACCTGTCTTCACGAGCTGGGCGGAGATCCGGGTGGAAATCGGACGATTGAGGTACCTGGATACAAGACCGTCCTCCGGTTTGATCAGGTTCTTCAGAAGAGCATCTTTAGCCGTCTGCATGTCCTCTGATGTGTCGATGTCAAACCAGAATGGATGATGGAACTTGACCGCCCGGAGCTGACCATTCTCTGCCAGAATGTTGAGGGCGTCACCGACCTCTTCCCTGCCTCTCTCAATCGCGAGCTTGAGAGCCCGAAATATCTCCCCACCGCAAGCGATGACGCCAATATCGACGCTGTTATACTGAGAGAGGGCCTTTCCCACCGCCCTCACTAGGCGACCCTCAACGAGGACCTTTGTTGCCTCCTCGATCGTCGTCTTTCGGGGTGAGAGGTCTACCGCCATGGAGGCTCCGTTCGGAGCCTTGGACCGGGCCACCTTCCCCACGATGTCGGGCAGCAAGATGTGGTCGGCCATGAGCAACATGAACCGCTCCCGACCCAGGACCGACTCAGCCTTTAGGACGGAGACTCCGTTTCCCCTCTCCCACTCATCGTTCTCCACATAGCTGACCTTGACTCCCAGGGAGGAGCCATCACCGAGGGTCGCTTTGACCGCGTCGGCCTTGTAACCCACCACAACGACAAACTCGCGAATACCCGCCTCCCTGGCGGCGAGGATGGCCCTGGATGCTAGGGGGAGGCCAAGTAGACGGACCAACGCCTTCGGCCCGTCAGTCCAAGATAGCCTCTTCCCCATCCCAGCTGCCAATATCAAGGCTCTCATCGGCAGCCACCTCGGTTAGCTCGCCAGCGATGAACTCTTCCACCATCCTGCGAGATTCTTCCTCCGATATCTGAATTGGCGGATGTTTCATGACATAGGCTGATATCGCCTCTAGCGGGCCTCCTATCCCCCTGTCGAGGGCTATCTTGGCGCAGCGGATGGCCTCGATGGCGCTTCCAGCACTATTGGGACTGTCCTCCACAGAGAGGCGAAGTTCAAGATTTACGGGCACGTTTCCCCAGATCCTAGCTTCAATTCTGAGGAAACACAGCTTGTTGTCCTTCTGCCAAGGCACGTAGTCGGAGGGTCCGATGTGGATATTCTCAGACTCCAGAGGAAGCGGTAGCTGAGCCTGCACGGCCTCCGTTTTCGAGATCTTCTTGGACGTCAACCTTCTCCTGTTGAGCATGTTCATAAAATCGGTGTTACCTCCGGTGTTAAGCTGATAGGTCCTGTCGATGACTCCACCTCGATCGGTGAAGAGCTTTGCGAGGGCCCTATGGATGATAGTGGC
>JAJISG010000186.1 GCA_022848835.1 Thermoplasmatota archaeon
AAGGCTTCGTAATGGACCTGGAGGATGCCCTCCTGGCTGAGGGCGTCTTAGAGAAGATGGAGAGCTTTGTCTCGGTGTATAGCGTGCAGCGGTCCATCCTGATTGAACTCGCTAGGGCCCTCGGCCCAGCCGTCTACGCGCTGGAGAGCCAGGGATTGAACCACTCCACCGCCATAGCTTTGGTTGTCGCAGGGGCGGAAGGTCAGGTCACAGCCGAGTTTCTGGAGTCCATCTACGCTTTGGGGCTAGCACCTGATGATGCCACGCTTGAGGCCTTCGCGAGGCAGGTGGTGGAAGCGGGATCCCTTGAGACATTTCCCCTCCCGCCGGATATCCTCCAGGAGTTCGTCAATGAAGGTGAAGACACCATGCTCATCATCATCGCCTTCTCGGAGGCACCCAGGGGCTTCGGGTCCGTCGAGGGGGACCCCATCCTCAACAACGTCCTCGTGATCCGGGACACCGTGGCGGAGCTCAAGGTCCTCAACGCCTCTCCCGACAACGCCTATGTCACGGGCGATGCGGCGACCACGGCTGACGCGGCCATCAGCGGTGCAGAGGACTTCCAGAGGATCGAGCCCATCACGATTATCGTCCTCATCGTCCTGATCAGCCTCTTCTTCCTCTCCATCGTCATCCCCTTCGTCCCCCTGGGCAGCATCCTTGTGGCCTTCCTCATCGCCCAGGCGACGGTCTTCCTCATCGGGACCTTCATCGCCAAGGTGCAGGACACGACCCTCACCTTCCTCTTCACCGTCATGCTGGGCGTGGGGACGGACTACGCCATCTTCCTCATCGCGAGATACCGGGAGGAGAGGGTGGAGGGAAGGGACCGCGATGGAGCCGTCAGAACGGCGGTCACTTGGGCGGGGGAGAGCATCGCCACCAGCGGCGCGACGGTGATAATCGCCTTCGGGGTCCTCTCCTTCGGCAGCTTCGCCCTCCTGAGGACCATGGGTATCGCCATCGCTCTGGGCGTGTTCATAGCCCTCCTGGTCAGCCTGACTCTCGTGCCAGCCATGCTCATGCTCTTTGGAGAACGCGTTTTCTGGCCCACCTCCGGCAAGCGATTCTCCCGCTATACCGAGCGGGTCAAAAGGAAGAGGGCCGAGAAGAAGAGCTACTTCTACAGGGCTGCGGAGATGAGCGTCGACCATCACAAGGCCGTCCTCGGAATCGCGATTCTCATCTCGCTACCCGCGATGTACATCGCCTTCACTGCGACAAGCAGCTTCGACTTCATCGGTGGCCTGACGGATGCGGAGAGCATAGACGGTCTGGTGGTCCTCCAGGAAGGGTTCGGAGCCGGGAGGATTGGGCCGACTCAAATCGTCGTGAGCTTCCAGGAGGATGTATTCAGCAACGGAAACCTCACAGTTGGGTCGGCGGAGGTTCTGGAGGGGTTGAGCGCCGCCATAGCTGTGCTTCCCAATGTACAGAGTACACGCGGACCCACTAGACCCTCGGGAACGCCCATCGATGCGACCGATCTGAGCTCTCTAAGCCCAGCAGAGTTGCAGGCTGTCCTGAGCTCAATCGGAGACGACCGTAGGACGGTCCTCCTCACGATAGTCTTCGTCGAGGAGCCCTTCACACGCACATCCATGGAAACCGTGGAGGCGATCAGGGAGGAGATCGCCGACCTGAAGGTGGAGAATACGCTCCTGGAGGACGCTGACGTCTACGTTGGCGGCCAGACGGCCCTGACCCGTGACTTCGCAGACCAGACCACGTCAGAGTTCAGAACCATGCAGATCATCGTCGTCATCGCGATCTTCTTCGTCCTCCTCATCGTCCTGGGCTCATACCTCCTGCCGGTGGCGGCCATCCTCTCCATCGGCCTGAGCATCACCTGGGCCTATTCGGCTACCATCATCTTCTTCAACGAGGTCCTCCAGGCCGAGGTCCTCTTCCTGGTCCCCCTCATCCTGTTCATCCTCCTCTTCGGGATCGGCATGGATTACAATATCTTCATCCTGACCCGCATCAGAGAGGAAGCGCAGAAAGGCAAGGGGATTCGACAGGCCGTCGTCGATGCCGTGGATCGGACGGGGGGAATCATCACCGCCCTCGCGCTGATACTCGCCGCCGCCCTGGGCTCCCTGATGCTCTCCTCCAACCACCTCCTCCAGGGCTTCGGCTTCGCGATCGCCCTGGCCGTCGTCTTGGACGCGATGGTGGTGAGGACCTACATAGTCCCGGCCACCATGGCCCTCCTCGGCAAGAGAGCCTGGTGGGGACCCAAGAGGCTGCAGCGGGTCAAGCCACAGAGGGAAGAGAAATGAGTGTCGGCATCATGCCCTGGTGCCTACTCCTTCGGGCTAGTACACAGATCTGGATATCCGGAGTCCCAGAGTAACGA
>JAJISG010000187.1 GCA_022848835.1 Thermoplasmatota archaeon
TCGAAGAATCAGGGATTCCCTATACTTTCGTGAGACCCAGTGGATTCATGCAGACCTACCCTATTTCCCATGGCCAAACAATCAAGGCACAGAATGCCATCTACACCGGTGCTGGAGAGGGCAAGGTTGGCTTTGTAGATGCCCGTGACATCGCCGCCGTTGCAGTGGAAGCCTTGACCGGTGATGGACATGAAGGAAAGATCTACCCAACCACCGGTCCTGAAGCGCTCTCTCACAATCAGGTAGCGGAAATCCTTTCCGAGGTGCTCGGCAGGAAAATAAGTCATGTGAATATTTCCGAGGAAGACGTACGAAGGGGGTTTGAAGAAGCAGGCCTCCCGGATTGGTTCCTGGATGCTGCTATCGAGGGCGACAGAAATACTAGGGAAGGTCGCCCTCCAGTTGTCTTGCCTACGGTAGAAAAGGTCACCGGGAAGAAACCCAGATCGTTCGAGCAGTTCGCCAGGGATTACGCGGAAGCTTTCGAATAGGTGCGATTCTTCCTCATCTTTACCTCTCGGCCTGGAACTTTCCTCTTTCCCACCGATACACCATCCCCGCGCGGCTGGGTACGAGAGGTTGTGCCTCCGGAAGAGAGGGTTGCGGCGGCAGGTTTTTATAGGGAAGTGCCAATCACGGCCGGGGGAAGAATCTTGGAGAAGAAAAAGGTCGTGGCGGCCGTGTCAATGGTCACCATGTTGGCCTGGGCGATTTTCATCATTCTCTTCGCACTGGTGTGGGCGGAGGACCTAAGCTTGTTCCAGAACGTCGTGATCTTGATCGCATCACTCGTGGCGGCAGTTGCCGTAGGCGCGGGGACGTACGGCATGGTTTATGGATGGGAACCCTCACGCACGAAGTAGACTGAACGCGTCGACGCCGCCGTGGAAGAGGCCGTCAAGGAGAAGCTCGAGGAAAGGGGCATCGAGAGCGACGAGGAATGAAGGAAGACAGAGGAATCTTCGTCGTCATCGCCGCAGCGGGGATGGCCTGCTGCAGTTTTATGATTACCTTAAGCTGACATCCACGATGGTTGAACGGTTCGTTACATAAACAAAGAAAAAAAGAGAGAGATTTTCGGGCAGATTTCTGGTGCTTTTCCCAGGCAAAATAGAATTATCGGAACCCAGTCGCGATTGGCTCTGTCGTCTCCGTTAGATAGGAGTGGAGCGCGGGAAGGTGGTCGCTGTCCAGGAGTGCTAACTGGCACCCTCGAGCGAACAGCACCATCATGGGACGACGACGACCTTTATGGACTCCGCCTTCCGGGCAAGCTCGATGGCCTTCGGGAACTCCTTGAGGTGAACTCGATGGGTGACCATAGACTGCACATCCACCACCCCTTCGCTTATCAGCTCCAGAGCCCTTCGCGTCTCCATCTCGGTGGCAGCATTGCTACTAATCAATGATATCTCCCTGGTGACGAGGTCGCTGACCCCGCTCAGAGAGGAGCCCTCGTCCGGGATGCCCACCAAGCCGACCTTGCCGCCACGGCGAACTGAGTGGATAGCCTGACTCAGGGCTTTGGGGCTACCTGAAGCCACTATGGCCAGATCAGCCCCTCTACGATCGGTCAAGCGGCGAACTTCTTGAGTCACGTCAACCTCCAAGGGGTTCACTGCAGCCTGCGCACCTAGTCTCGTAGCAGCCTCGAGACGGTAAGGGCTCACCTCGCTCACCATTACCTGGCCAGCCCCCCAGTGGCCGAGCAGCTGGAGGAGCAGCAATCCCATGGGACCAGCCCCCACGATGAGCACATCGCTACCCTCGGGCACCCCAAGACGATCCAGAGCCCTGATACAGCACGCCAGGGGCTCTATGAAGGAACCCTCCTGGAAGGACATGGTTTCTGGGAGAATCAGAACGCCGCCGTGGCTCACGTTCCATCGTGGAACCCGAAAACACTCGGAAAAACCTCCTGGGTCGAGGTGCCAGCGACGATACTCGGGGCACATGGTCTGGCTTCCTCGGCGACAATACACACACTCGTAGCACGGAACGTGGTGATGGGGGAATACCCTGTCACCAACCTCGAAACCTTCAGCCCCTTGACCGACTTCAGCGATGACCCCTACGGCCTCGTGGCCAAGAATGGGAGGGGCTGCGGTGTAGACCCCCTGTATCTTCTCCAGATCTGAGCCGCAGAGACCGCAGGCCCTCATCTCCACTAGGAGGTCCCCTGGTTCAGGGGAGGGTGTCGAGACGTCCCTTATGAACACCTTCCCCCGCCCCTCCAGAAGGACTGTCCTCATGTTCCTCTTTCTATGACCACCTTAATACTTTAAGAGATTGGTAGACGGGGGACGGTCGTCGGAAGGCCCAACACTGCCTTGTGGTGAGCTATCACGGATAGAGGAGTTGTGACGCAGACGCTTCACCCCGCGGGTTGAATTGCGGTGAAAACGCTATATATGTGGATGCGGCTTTTCAATATGACTCCGGAAAGAATGGTGCCAACGAGGTCTCCGGATCTGTGATGGCGTGCCCAGGACTCCGGCGAGCGGATATTGGGATGAAGGTGAAACGATGGGAGACAGGAAGAGGAGAAGGTGGCCTTTTGACGATGATGATGACTTCTTCAGCTACTTCGATGAGATCTTCGACGACATGCGGAAGAGGATGGAGAAGGTCCTCTCGGGATCCCTGAAGGATTTCGACACTACGAAGCCTTTCGTGTGGGGTTACTCCTTCCGAATGGGGCCGGACGGGAAGCCCGAATTTCGCCAGTTCGGCGATACGGAGGGCCTGAGACCAATGACCGGCGAGTCGCGGAGGGAACCCTTGACGGATGTCATAGAGAAGAAGGACTCCATCTCCATCACTGTCGAGCTACCTGGAGTCGAGAAGGAGGACATTGAGCTCAAGACGACGTCATCAAGAGTCGTCATAGAGGTGGACCACCCCGAGAGGCGATATCATAGGGACATAGACCTCCCGGCCCCTGTAAACCCAGACTCCGTCAAGGCGACCTTCAAGAACGGCGTCCTGGACGTCATCCTTGATAAGGTCAAGGGAGATACAGGCAAGAGGGTTAGCATCGACTAGACTACGGTTGGAGGACGATCTTCCCGAAGTGCTCCCCGCTTTCCATAATCATCTGGGCATCCCGGGCCTTCTCCAGGGGAAGTACGGCGTGGATCGACGGACTCAGACGATGAGACCAGGCCAAGTCAAGAACCTCCTCCAAACCAGCCCGAGTGCCCATGGTCGACCCTATGATTCTCAACTGTCTCCAGAATACGAGACGTATGTCCGTCTCCCCCATGGGCCCCGTGGTCGCGCCGCAGGTCACCAGGCGACCGCCTTTCGCCAGCGACCTCAGACTCTTCTTCCAGGTGGCCTCTCCCACGGTCTCCACGACCACATCCACACCCCTCTTCCCGGTGCGCTCCCATACTACCTTCTCGAAGGGCTGCTCCCTGTAGTTGATGACGATGTCAGCTCCGATCTCCTGCGCTTTCTTCAGCTTCTCCTCGGAACTGGAGGTGGCGAGCACCCTGGCCCCAAGGAGCGCGGCGATCTGAATGGCAGCGCTGGCTACGCCCCCTCCTGCGCCAAGCACCAACACATCCTCTCCAGGCTGCACCTTCGCTCTTGTCACCAACATCCTCCAGGCCGTCATGAAGACCAAAGGGATGGCGGCAGCTTCCCCGAAGGAGAAGCCCTTCTTCATGGGCAGGACGTTCCGCCCGGGAACTCTGACGAGCTCAGCATAGGTTCCATTGGCATGCTCACCAAGAATGCCATACCGCACGCAGAGACTGTCGTCACCTCGCAGACAGAACTCGCACCTTCCGCAGTTCAACCCAGGATTCAGAACTACCGGGTCGCCGCGTTCCACGCCCTCCACGCTGGCACCTACCTCTTCGACGACGCCAGCCCCGTCCGCTCCCGGTATATGGGGAAAGCTCAGCTTCAGTCCGCGCCAGCCCCTACGAACGAAGATATCCATATGATTCAGGGCTGAAGCCCTGAGCCTGACGAGCACCTCCTCCTCCGATATCTCAGGCTCAGGAAGATCGACATAGCGCAGAACCTCAGGGCCACCGTGCTCGTAGATGGCGATTGCCTTCAAACTACCACCCAGGGACTAAGGGCCCGCAGATTAATCCTTTCTCTGCTCAAAGGAGCGGCTTGCCCTTCGTTTCTGGGCCCAGAACACCGGCGATGAGTCCGCCGGCGATCATGAAGAGGGCCACGGATGTGAGGGGCCACAGTACCCCCCCAGTATACTCCAGCAGGACGGCGAAGGCCAGTGGCGCGAGCATCGCCGTCACCTTCCCCACTCCCTCCGCGAGGCCGAACCCTGTGGCGCGGTACTGAGTAGGGAACAGCTCCGATGTGTACGGGTAAACGGCTCCCCAGGCGCCCAGGTTGAAGAAACTGACGAAGACGAGACCGAGAATGAGGGTCCAGAAGTCTTGCGCAGTGGCGAAAGCGTAGCCGCTGATGCCACCGAGGATGAGGAAGAGGGAGAGGGTCTTCTTCCGCCCCCACCGTTCGACGAGAATCATGGAGGCACCGTAACCAGGGAACTGGGCCAGAGCGGAGATGATGAGGAACATGGCAAGGACGTTGGGGACGCTGAAGTCCGCGACACCGAAGTCCGCCAAGGCAATCGGAAGCCACAGGAAGAGCCCGTAGTAGCTGAAGTTCAGGGCGACCCAGACCCCGATGGTGACCGCGGTCCTGCGGAGGAAGTTTCCCCGGAAAAGAGCCGTGACCGGCGCCCTGGGCACCGCAGGCTCCCTTGCTAGGTCCGCTGCTCGCGTCTCCGGACGTGAGACCCGTCGCAGTATGTCGGCGGCCTCCTCGAGGCGGCCCTGCCTGGCGAGGTAGAACGGGCTCTCCGGCACCGTCCGACGGAAGAGGTAGGCGAGGAACGCGGGGAAGGCCGCAACAAGGAAGAGAAGGCGCCAGGCGTTGTCGAGCTGAATGATGAAGAGATACCAGAAACCGATAGCCAGTAGGAAACCCGCTGGCCAGAAGAAGTCGAGAAAGACCATGTACTTCCCGCGCTTCTGTGGAGGTAGATACTCCGACAGGACCGACGGGTCGATGACGAGCATGCCGCCAAGGCCGATACCTGCGAGG
>JAJISG010000188.1 GCA_022848835.1 Thermoplasmatota archaeon
GCGGTTGCCGGAAATCTCCTAAGCAATGCATCCAATACTTTCTCCCCATCGGCTGCGACCCCAAGATTTCCAGCAAGAAGACCGCTAAGCCAGATGGAGTACTGAACCCATATGGGGTCGTTAAGATGATATTTCTCGATCGTCTTCTCAATGTTCTCCGGTCTCAGCTCGCTCGCATCCCCTACGTAAGCGCCAAGCCTCATACCCAATGGAAGAAACGATAGGACAAAGAAGATAAGCAGGCTGATTCCTATCAAGACCGGTACTAGGAGAAGGAGTCGCCGAATGACGTAAGCCCTCAAATTCATGTTAGCCCACATTCATAGCCTCATCGGATTGAAATAGCTTTTCCTCTGCCATGAGGCTGTGGTGTCCTTCCTACTCAAGCCCTTGGGCTCGCCTTAGGAAGGCGGTGGTGAATTTCGGCGTTGGCCACTCACTCGGGAGGACGATAACTCCCGGCCCCAAGAGCCCTCATGTGCACAACCCCCCCCCGGGAAATCCCGAGGGGTATTCCGCGCCGACCTAGGGGACAATCGCCCAACGGCTCGTCGGTTCGATTTTCTGTGTCTTTCGAGGGAGGAATGTCTTTGAATGCCGCCTTGGAGGATGCAAACGATTGTCTGAGACCATTAGGGTGTGTCGAAGGGATGCATCTCTTGCGGGCTGTAACTCACCTGTCAGAGTCCTTGAGGACTACGACCCTGAATAGAGCTACCGCTCTCCTCACGTGAGAGAGAATAAAAAGGGAGACGAAGGGGGACTATCCCTTCGTATAGTCGTAGTAGTAGTAGGTTGTCACGGCGTTGTAGTACCAGCCCTGTATCCAGGTCCTCTCGAAGTGGTCGACAAGGGGTTGATAGAGCCATATCCCTGGTGGATCCCAGAAGTTTGCCTCTTGTATGTCGAAGTACAGCTGTTCCCTGACTGCGGGGTCAGTTTCCGAGCCCGCATCATCAATCCATTGGTCAACGGTTGCGTTCTCGTAGCTGAACCATGCGGCGAAGGCTCCAGCCCCGGAGCGCATGAACGGGTGGGCGAAGTTGTGGGGATCAGGATAGTCAGCACCCCAGCCGATGTTGCCCAGGGTAATAGTTCCAGCGATGAGCCTGCCGAGATACTCTCCCCATGGCACCGACTTGATGTCGACGATGAACTTCGAATTGATAGCTGCGAGGTTGTCTCTGACAATTTCAGCGGCCACCTGTCGCTGTACGTTACCTTCGTTGTACAACATCGTGAACTTGAAGCCCAAATCCCACAAGTCCGGCATGAATGCTGACGCTTTGAACTCGGCCTCTGCCTTTACTAGATCCAAGGCATACTTGGGTCCCGTGTCCGTGTATCCGAGAAGACCCCTTGGTATCGGTCCGAAGGCCTGTTCTCCCAGGCCCTGGATCGCATCCTCAAGGTACGTGTCATAGTCGAACAACCAGCTGAAGGCCCTCCTGATGTTCTGATCTGCGAAGAAATCGGTGGGAATACCTTGTCCGTTGAGCAATCCGCTGCCTATATCTGGGTTTTCGGGAACATTGCCGATGTCCAGATTGAACCCACCGTAGGCTAGGGCGAGATCTGCCAGACCTGCAATGGATCTTACGCCCTCAACTCCTATGACCTGCTCCCTGAAGGGTCTGGGCACAGCGACAAAGTCTGTGTCGCCATTCAGAAACATCAGTTTCCTTGTGCCCCACTCAGGGACGTTCTTCACGACGACGAACTTTATGTCGGCAGGTCCCTGCCAGTAGTCGTCAAAGCGCTCTAGGACTATGTGAACGTCCGGATCCCATGACTTGAACTCGTAGGGTCCCGTGCCCACCACCTCTCCGGGCTCGTCACCGTGCATAGCATACTCATCATGCGCCCTGTTGTACTCTCTGATGGTAGCCACGTCGTAAGTCATCGGCCACTGATCCAACTCGTTGATCATGTAGTCCTTGTTCATTATCTGGACGCCCCAACCCGAGAGCATTCCCAAGAATGGCGGGAAGGCGAAGTCGAGGGTGAGGTCGACTGTCCATTGGTCAACAGCCACCACGGCGTCCCTTATCTTGGTGACATTCTCCAGAAGTTCAGCGTCGGTGAGTGCATCCGCATCCAACGAGCCTATGCCTGGTCCCAATATAGGTTCCAGAATGAGCCACATCGGGCCTCCAGCGAAGTCCGATATCATGTTCCGCTCGAGACTGTATTCCACATCGTAAGCGTCCAGTGTGTCACCGTTGTGGAACTTGACTCCCTGCCTGATTGTGAAGGTGTAGGTTAACCCATCCGGAGTAATGCCACCATTAAGGACGGTTGGCACAACAGTTGCCAGCTGGGGTACCAGTGTGCTGAGGCTGTCCCTGTCCCAGAATACCAGGTACTCATACACGGATCTGAGTATGTCGCCTGAGGCCGAGTCGTAGGCCCTTCCCGGATCCATATGCTCGCCCTCAGCGATGGTCGTCATGATCAGTGTGTCGGGGTTCTTGATTTCGCCAACATACGCCGCAGGCTCAACCAACACATGGATTGTGTGAATGGCGAATGCCGTATATCCCTTGTCGCCTGTTGCTGTAAGCCTAAGGGCGTAGTTGCCGGATGACGTGTACGTGTGGGTTACGTTGGACCCTGAAGCCGTCGCACCATCCCCGAAGTCGTAATCGAAGGTTAGGTAGTCCGACCCAATAAGCTTGTCAAAGAATCCATTAGCGTCGTTCCACTCCCATTGCCACGATCCATTGCCATCTGCAAAGACCTCATCACCAGTCTCTATCACATCCTGGTCAACTGCCAGCAACGCCACAGGCTCCGTCTCGTTCCGCTCAGGGGCTGGAGGGTTAAGGACCTTGACCCGAGTGAACAGAGCTTCGTTTGTGCCTTCGTTTCCAGCTGCGTCCTTTACCGTGAGAGATATGATATAGTCCCCGGGCACGAAGTAGGCCTTCGCAACGGTCTTCCCTGTTCCCCCCGATCCGTCCCCGAAGTCCCAGGTCCACTGGGTAACCGCCTCGTCGTCCGTCGAACCGCCACCGTTGAAAGTGAGAACCTCTCCGAGGAAGGCAGTCTCTCTGTTGACCGCGCTCACACCGGTTGGAGCGAATGTGTCCGACAGAATGCAGCTCGAGCTGTCAGAATCCCATTCGTAATTCGTCGGGCAAATAGGAACGATCTCCTCCGCTTCCGGCCTTAGGAATAGATAGGCCGATAAACTCGCTAGAATCACCACGCCCGCAATTAGCGTAGCAGATATTACCTTCCAAGGTGCTGGTCTCCTCGCTTCCTCCTCCACAAATATCACTCCTACAAATTTACTGTCTAGCGGGCCTATAAAAG
The DNA here is from genome assembly GCA_022848835.1 of Thermoplasmatota archaeon. Classification (GTDB taxonomy): domain Archaea; phylum Thermoplasmatota; class Thermoplasmata; order RBG-16-68-12; family JAJISG01; genus JAJISG01. The sequence continues at coordinate 3,319 of JAJISG010000188.1, forward strand.
AAACTGTATATAATGCTTACGGGGAAGTCGGAGTGGATGTCAACTTGAGGCAATCACAAAACTTTGGCAGCCCATCCCAGCTTCGACCGGTAAGGTCAGAAGGGATGGAAACAGCTACAGTGGACGGTGGACGCCCTAAGGGCTAAAAGGATTTTCCTACGGGCTAGGACGGATGATTGGGTTCGTGCCTTGGGAATCGTGCTGTACCACCTGGGCCCGTCCCTACAGGACACCAGTCTGGTGCTGGAGGGCTTCCAGAGGAGGGCGTTGGAGGTCTGTGAGGGCCTTCCCATGGTGTATGTGGACCGAGCACCTTGGTACCGGTGGGCTCTGGGTCGTCTCGGGGTACCCTGGGAACACCGCACCTTCGGACCCCGCAATCCCATAGAGCAGTGGTTCGGGGGTCCTGAAGCAGAGGATCAAGAAGTTCTACAAGAGGCGACTCCACAACGCCGACCTGGAGAGGGTCATCGAGTGGGTCGAGTCGTTCGTAAGTTGTTATCACGCCAAAAGGTGCTTAACTTGACATCCACAAGTCGGAGACAAATTCCCGGAGCAATGGGCTTCTTGCCCCACAGCGTGGGACCAGTTCACCCGAAGGTTACCTTCTCGGCAACCTCTCGTCGACATCGCAGGGAGTCTGGAGTCGCTATCGGCCTCGAGACGGCGAACCATTCGATGGGAATCACTGCATCGGTCAGGACCCCTCGTATCGATCGTTGCGTGGAGGCTGCCAAGGTCGTGTTTTAGGCCGGCACCAGCGTCAAGGACTATGGCCTTCTCAAATCTCCCTTCACCTCCGAGAGGGCTGCCATAATCGACGTCGTCGAGTCGGTCATGGCTGTTGATGGCATCACTGATACCACATCCATGAACCTCACGAACGTTCAGCGGGACATGCTGGTCGACAAGCTTTACAGAAAGAGGAGTAGAGGCCTTGGGGAACTCACGACTGCGGACACTGTAATGACACAAGACACTGTAATGACACAATCCTCAACGCATCGGGAATCAATCCCTGAAGGTGTCTGGCTGGCTCGATGAGTCTCAAGTGCAACCATGAGGAAGAGTGGACCCTCTACACAATGCTGGAGGACATGGACAGGTCGAGCAAGAGCATGGATAGGGACGAGACTACCTTCGACTCTTCCTCGCGCGTCTCAACAATAGGATGATTGCCACCGCTAAAGCGTAGACTGTGATGATGCCGCCAATCAGTAGCCTTTCAGGAGCCGGTCCTTCCGTCTCCGAGATGGCGCCTATGGCGAAGTCGTAGGCTCCAGTGCTCGCGAGGAAGGAGTAGCTGGAGATCTCCGCCATTGGCAGGATCTCGCCGAAGGGGGTGAGGAGCTCTACCGAATATCCCCCGAGCTGTCGCGTCCTATTGGCGTCCCAGCTCATGTTTATGAATACATCCTCCCGAAGGAGGTAGACCACTTGAAGAGGCCAGGTCATGTTCGCCTGAGGGTCGATGACGCTCGTCGTTAACCCCACTGTGGCCGCAGGATTGATGGAACTTCCCACGGCGGTCTCCGGATTATCGGGATAATAAAAGTAGGCGTACAGGGTGAGCTCCACATCACCCCCTCTTGGCACGAAGAGGAAAAGGGGCTCTATTGCATCGAACTCTCGGTCGTATCCCTCCGTTGCTGCGGGATCGACCCCTAAGGTAGCGGAGGTCATGAAGCCATTTGAGCTGGCCACCTCTATCGTCAGGGACCACTCTCCCTCCTCGCTCGGCTCCTCGGTCCCCTGCGGCACTCCGAAGCAGCGGGCCGCTACATGAGGAGACAGGGCTAGCGTGATGAGCAGCAACAGACACACAGACAGGAGTAGAGGAGGTCGAAATCTCAAGGGGCTTGAGGTCTTCCATCGGGCCTTCATCGACGATGCGTTTGACTTGGATGTGGTCCAGCTAATACTAGCTTGTTTCAAGGGTTATAGCCCTCATTCCAATGGAAGTAGGAGCATCTCATGCGGCCGCGGCTTGGCTGGTGCGATACATCCTTCACTTTCTCCAGACAGCTGGACCCGCGGCTGCCATGTCGCATATCTAGAGAGTGGGGAGGGCTGGCACCTGGGACCTTTCCCGCGACAATAATTGAATGGGAAGGCTTAAATTCCCATAGGTCCAAAAGCGGCCAGGATGAGGTTTGTGAAGATATCCCAGCCTGAGATTGAGGCTGTTAGGAAGCTCTACGAGACCGTGATGTCCTACGCTTCCCACGGCCTCTTCTTCCATGAGGGCCTCTCTCTGGGGGGAGACATCGCGGGGATCGCCTCCAAGGCAGGAGAGTACTTTGAGACCTGCCGTCGTGTCCTCATCGAGAGAGGATGGGTGGAGGATATCTCCCTTGGTGGGGATGAGGTAAAGGTATCAGGCTCTATCGAGGCAACGCCCGGGAACGGAACGGAGACGTGTCATCGCTTGAGGGGGATCATATCGAAGGTCTATGAGCAGGAGAAGGGCAGGAGGCTCAAGTTCGCCGAGGTGAAGTGTGCTAGCAAAGGTGCCTCGGAGTGCATCTTCAAACTGGAGGGATAGGATGAGCCTGGACGAGTTGCTGGTTGGCTTGAGGAAGGAGCACGGCTCTACCGCTTCAGCGGTGATCAGCCGGGACGGCCTAGTGATAGCGGCCGACCTGCCTGAAGACGTCTCACAGGAGACATTCTCCATAATGTGTGCTGCCATCATGGGGGCTGGGATGACGACGACGACCGAACTCGGCAAGAGCTCCCCCGTTCACATCTCCCTCACATCAGAGGACGTTCGGATAATCCTGTATGCCGCCGGGCGCAAGTCGATTCTGGCTGTGGTAGTGCCACCGGAAGCCGACGTCGAGGCGGTCGGCCAGAGTGCGAAGATTATAGCTGAACAGATTGCTGAAACCTGAGTTCTCCGAAAGATTATTAACGCCCGATGTTCCCTCTCACTCAGGGCCCGTGGTCTAGTGGTCTGCCTGGGCACCGCCCACAAATGACGCCACCCTTACAATCCTGCATGGGATAGGTGGAGATCGTCGGTTCGATCCCGACCGGGCCCATCCCGGCTGCGCGAGACCAGGATACATGACCCCGTATCTTCATTCCAACCCTCCACCCTTTCCTTCCACCATCATGTCCCTGAGCTTACCCAGGTAGAGGCCGTCAAGGAGGTACACCTTCGCCTCCTCCATTCGAACGCTCCCTGAGTTTAGGATGGGTCCGAGGAGCCGACTGCCGGTCTCATTCATGATGGTCCCCCCGGAGAACTCATTGAAGGCCGGGAGGATTATGAGTTCCTGCGGTAGACTGCTGTAGCGCTGGCTCGTTCCAGTGAAGGCACCCCGAATCCAGCATCTGTGGATGCTCCTGAACCCAAGCCTGTCGGGGAACATGATGGTGGGATGGTTGTGTCCCATGAGGAGGCTGTCGGCCTCCATAATCTCAGAAGACGACCATGCATGGCCGTGTACTAGACCGATGTCATCGATGCGAAATCCCCCTGCTCCATGCAAGGTTACCCATCTGGGAAGGATGTGGGATATGTTGCCGTCGTGGTTACCCTGAACTAGGTGAACCTCGGGCACCAAGCCCTCCAGCTGGTCGAAAAATCTCGGTACTTCTCTCCTCTCTAACCCCGTCGATCTAGGAAACTGATGCTTCAGATCCCCCAGAATGATGAGCCTTCTGGGTCGGCACTCCTTAACGAGGGCTACGACCTCATCCCCCATCCGCCGGGCCTGGCTGGGCAGGGTAATACCCGCCTGCCTCAACTCCTCCTCCTTCCCAATGTGGAGGTCGGCAATCACCAGGCTATCTCCCGCCATCAGGGCTGGTTTATCGTGAACTGGCTCAATCTTATCCGAGGTCATGGGGCGTATCTCTACTAGATGAAGTTCCAACGGGCTTATTACTATGGTGGAGTTTTCTGCACCTGGCGGGAACTTTGGCCGCAGGGATAAGGTGAAGGGACGCAGCTTCTCTGCCTATCGAGGATAGTGAGTTATAACAGGGAGTCTCGGCCCCGATGGAGGAATTGGTCTCCTAGCCATCCGAGAATATAAGGTTCGGCTCCCGCCATGCATCTTGTCACCTCGGTCGACAGAGGGTTAATACACGTCTTGCCCTTCTTGAGGACGTGGCTTTCCGCGCATGGCTCCTCGCCCTTCGAGCCCCTCTCTTCATGGTCGTTCTGATTCCGGCCTTTGTTGGGGCCGCGGCGGCGTGGAGGGAGGGAGCTACAATCGTGCCTGGGCA
>JAJISG010000189.1 GCA_022848835.1 Thermoplasmatota archaeon
CCCCCAGATCAGAAAGCTTGGTCACGCGCCTGGGAAGGGTTACCGCATATTTGAAGCCTTGATGCGTGACAGGACGAGAGACCCAGCTGGCATTCGCGATCACAATGATATCGTCCCGATGCGGGCTGCGGGATTCGGACCCGCGCTACGAGCTTTTCGCAAGGCATCTGGCAAGCTCGTGTCCTAACCAGACTAGACTAAGCCCGCCCGATACCTAAACGCTGAGGTACTTTAAGGAATCGGCAGACAACTTCCGCAAGCCTCCGCTTTCTGACAAAGCTAAAGGTTATCTATCGAAGGGGAATTCAGGCCAGTGGATGGCCACAGACCTTGTCAGGGATATTATCCAGGACATTCGTACACCCCTGTATAGGAACGCCATCTTCCTCATCACGAACACCGCGCTGGTAGCGGGAGCGGGTTTCCTCTTCTGGTTCGTTGTGACCCAGATATATGGAGAGGAGGATGTGGGTCAGGCCTTCATCCTCATCGGCGTGGCCACTTTCCTAGCGACCCTCTCCCAACTGGGCTTCGGAACAGGTCTCATCAGGTTCCTGCCCGGGACCAGGAGGGACAGGGGGAAGATGATAAACAGCTGCCTCACCATCAGCACCACCGTCTCCATCGTGCTAGCGGTCATCCTGCTGGCATCCGTCGACCTGTGGTTCCCTCAGGGGAGGGGCATGCTTCGATTCTGGCTCCTAGTCCCGATATTCCTCCTCATGGTTCCCATGCAGGTGAATGCGCCCATTGTGAACAGCACCTTCGTGGCCGGACGGAAGGCCTCCTTCGTGCTGCTGAAGACTAGCCTCTTCCAAGGGACCCGCCTTCTCATGCCCCTGCTCCTCGTGGGCCTCTTGGGCGTGCTCGGTATCCTGGCCTCCTTCGTCTTCGCCCATGTCATTGCCCTGAGCGTCTCCTTCTTCGTGCTCTTGCCGCGTCTCTACACTGGGTTCCGACCCGGTCCCGCAATCAGCGGCCCGGTGGTAAAAGACATCATCCACTTCTCCCTGGGAAACCACGTCGCCGAGGTTCTGTATGCCCTCCCATATCCCGTCTTACTCCTGTTCATCTCCAGCCTCACGGGTAGCGTGGAGCAGGCGGCCTTCTTCGCCATACCCTGGTTGGTCGCGAGCATGCTCTTCGCAATCCCCCTCATGACCAGTGTCTCCTTGTACGCCGAGGGGTCTCACTTCGAGGACCGCCTACATCACGACCTTATCAGGACCCTTCGCTTCCTGGTTCCCCTACTCGCCCTAGGGACGTTCTTCCTCTGGTTCCTGGGAGGGCGGGTCCTCTCCCTCTTCGGCTCCAGCTATGCTGACGAGGGGACCGACCTTCTGAGGATCCTGACCCTCTCCGGGATCTTCGTATCCATCAACGGCGTCTTCATGTCGGTGGCCAGAGTCAAGAAGTGGGTGAAGGCCATCATAGCCTTGATGGCGTACATCACCGCCGGCACTATTTTCCTCTCCTACTGGTTCATCCCCATCTTCGGTCTAGAGGGGACGGGCATCGCGTGGATCATCTCCCACGGCACCGCGTCGGCAGCCGTCGTAGGCTTCTATCTCTTCAGGAGGCGGGCACAGCGCCTGTCCTCCGGTAAGGATGCCTGACACCTCTCAGCGCTCCAACCCTGGGCGACCGTCGGGTGGCCCCTCGCGGGAATGCTGGCTGAGGTGCTGGAACCCTCAAGGCTCGATGATGCCTCCAATGCAGGTGACCTCTATCTCCTCCTGTCGCAGCCTGTCGACGTAGGGGTTTATCCCCAGGGAGTCGCTGGCGATGTGTCCGGTGACGATGAGGTTCTTCTCCGCCAGATCCGAGTCCTTCCGCAGCCGCTCCAGGTCACCAGGGGATATGTGGATGTATAGGAGGGTGTCGATGCCATGGGAGAAGTATGCCTTCGCGACGGGGTAGCCACCGTTGGTGCCGGCGCCGTGGGCTACCGCCCATCTGCCTAAGGGGTTGTCACCATCGCCGTGACGAATCTCGATTCTGGTCAACGCCCGCCGAAACTCTCCAAAGGTCCCGAGGGCCTCAACGGCGTCCCTGACGCTGGCTCCAGGGTCGCACGTTTCCAGTCTCCCGACCATACGCTGCCGGCCAATCTCGTCCAGGGGGGTGTGGATGCTTACAAAGGGGATTCGCAGGAGGCGGGCGATGGAGGGAACGCGGTCGTAGTTGCTGGCGTGACCGACCAGGTCCCGCTGGAGGGTCAGCCCTTCCACCGCCTCTGCCGCCGCATTCGAGGGGACGCCGTGGGCCTCCAGCATCTCCTGGTGCCGGG
>JAJISG010000019.1 GCA_022848835.1 Thermoplasmatota archaeon
GGGAACTGATAGCCCCTGATCTACCTAGCCCCATAAGGGCCATGGCCTACCAGTTGCTGGCCACCGTGGTACAAGACACCTCCTATTACGTGGTCGGCGAGGAAAAGGAGAAGCTCCTGAAGGAATCCATGGGATACGCCAAGGAGTCCCTGAGGCTTTCCAAGGAGGCTGGGAGGCCTGACCTAGCGGGCTGGGCCCATTCCGCCCTCGGGATAGCCCTCCTGCACCTCTCTTACTTAGAGGAGGAGCAAGAGGACAAGAGGAAGCAGGTGAAGGAAATGATGGGGCACTGCGAGAGGGGCATAGAATTGTTCCGGGAGGTGGAGGACCATAATGGGATGGGCGTCTGCCTCATGAATCTGGGAGTAGCCATGAAAAGAATGTATTGGTTCGCGGGGGATGATGCGGAGAGGGAGAAACTGGCCTTGAAATACCAGGAGCTGGGGCAGAGGGCGATAGAGCACTATAAGTACGTCGTGGACAGGGTGACCCGGGGATGGGGATACAGTAACCTGGCGACGGCGAAGGTCATGGTCTCCTGGCATAAGTCGGAAGATAGGATGGAGCTGCTGGAAACCGCCTTGGAGGATGTGGAAAAGGGAATGACAGAGTTCGAGCACACGAGAGACATGAAGGGGTTGGGCTGGAGCCACTACCAAGCCGGGAGGACCTCTGTGGAGATGTCCAAGCTGTCTAAAAAGGAGGAATGGATGAGGAAGGCATTGGATTACTTGGACGAGGCAGTGGACTACCAGAAGCAGACGGGCGATCGGAACCAACTGGCCGACACCTATGCTCTGAGGGCCCAGGTGCTGAGCGCCCTGAACGACGTGGAACGCGCCATCAGGGCCTTCGAAGACGCGGCTAGAGAGTACTATGGCTTCGGCTGGTGGCGGAACGCCGGGGAGTGCTACTTGGACGCTGGCAAGCTCCTCCTCTCCAAGTCGAGGTACTCTGAGGCCGAGGAGAGCTTCGGCCAGGCTAAGGACTGCTTCAACGCGGGCTTTGGGGAGGAGAGAGGGCTCAAAGCCGTGCTCTACGAGTACATGGCCTTCGTGGAAGTGCTGGGCGAGATAGCCAAGGCGAAGCAACACCACGAGATCCACGACCACGAGGTTGCCTCCAAAGCCTATGAGAAGGCGGCCGAGATCCTGTGCGCCATGGAGACCGTGGGGATTGAGTGCAGGCTGTACAGGATACGGTCAAGGATGGAGAGAATGGAGCAATCCTGGGAAGCCGGGAGTTGGAGGCGGTTCGAGGAGCACCTAGGATATGTGTCTGAAAACATAAGGGGGGTGTACGAGGACGCCGATGAGAAATGCCCTGAGCACGAGTACTACTGCGTTGTCAAGAGGAATTCCGAGACCCTTCTGGCACTATGTTCTATACAGGGGTTGATGATGAAGGCGGTGGCCATGATCGAGAGAGATGACTTCTCGGATTGCGCTGGGGTCCTCATGGAGATAAGCACGGCCTATGGAAAACTCGAGTTTGAGGAGTCGCCCAGCTTGGCCGAGTTCTACAGGGGGGTTTACTATCTCTCCAGCGCGATGGCGGGGGATGAATCTGTGTCGGAGAGTGAGTTATGGAGTTATTGTCTCCGGTGTTTCGAGGGGATGGATGGAAACGAGAGGATTGAGGGAATAGTCGGGGAGGTGTCAATGAGGATAAAGGAGCACAGGATTGAAAAGGGGGATGTCCTTTATCTGATTCGGG
>JAJISG010000190.1 GCA_022848835.1 Thermoplasmatota archaeon
CCTGAGGCAGGGAGGGAGGTTTTCCTACAACCACGAAGGCCCACACGAGCACCCCGTGACAACTGTCTTCAAGAAGATGCTGGCGAAACACCAGGTGAAGCAGCCCTCCTCAGACACAATGCAGGTCAGAGAGGCAAGTGGCTTGCTGGAAGCCCGTTGGGGGAGATTCAAAGACCCCTTCCTCGCCCTCCAGGCCCTCGAGGCAGCGGGCTTCAGGACTCGGGAAGCAACGGTCACCTTTGAACGGCGAATCTACTCCGAGTTGGATGACTACCTGGACTACAAACTCGTCGGCTCTGTGGAGATTCCAGAGATGGGGCAACAAAGGGAGGAGAAGCTGAGAGAGGACCTGCTCAGCTCATTGAGCCCATTCCTCTCAGGCGGGGGACTCGTCCTCAATCTGGAGGTCCTCTATCTGAGTGGACATAAGTAGCCCGCTGTCTCAACACCTATCCCTCGATCTGTAGGGTGACTTCCACCAGGGGACTGCCCTCTACCCAGGGCTCAAGCTCATCCTGTCCTCCCAACCGCGGCAGGATTCGAGACAAGATATCCCGCCTCCTGGCCTTATCTATGACTGGCACCGCCCTTGCTGGTAGGTCCGCCTGAACGCTTCCCTTGATGTGGAAGGTGAACTCTGGGTTGACAACGAGATTGGCATACCAGGAGCGGGGACCCGGTGTCCCCGTAATGTAGATTTTCCCATCTAGATTATGGAACCATATCTCGATGCGGCGCGGCAGACCCGTTCTCCTTCCGACGGTGGTGATGTCGACAGTGCGGTCTCTCTCTAGCGCTTGCACTACTCTCTCGTCCATCTAGGTCACTGCTGTCAGGGTTGTTCCGCTAACCGCAAGGCCGGGTCGCGAATAAGCCTTTTCCGACTATGGAAGAAGAGGATATGGCGCACCATCCAGCACCGCTGCAGATGGCACTTTCTGACAACGACACAGGCCCCCGGTCCTAGGGCTTATCCGTAGGGTCCCACGCCGTGGTCAGGGCTTGATCGAAGGAGTCCAGCTTCTCCATGTGCTCCCGCGAGAGGGAGAAGTCGAAGATGGCGGCGTTCTCGTAAATCCTCTCTCGGTTGGTGGACTTGGGAATCACGATGAAACCCCGCCCGTGTGCCCACCGCAGGAGGATCTGAGCGGGAGTCTTCCCGTATGTCATCGCAATCCTCCCCAGCCGCAGATCCTTGAGCCTCCTCCCCTTGGTGAGGGGGCTGTAGGCCTCTACCTGGATGCCCTTGGAGCGACACAGGTTCACGATGTCCACCCGGGAGAGGTAGTTGTAGGGGTGCAGCTCGATCTGGTTCACCGCCGGGACGACGTCGGTGTGGTCCAGCAGTTCCTCCAAATGGTGGACCATATAGTTGGAGATCCCGATGGCCCGGCACAGCCCCTCGTCCAGGAGGGTCTCCATGGCGCGCCAGGTATCGAGGCGCAACCGCTCCACGGGCCAGTGGATCAGGTAGAGGTCGACGGCGTCGAGGCCCAGCCGCTCCCGGCTCTCCTGAAAGGCCCGGAGGGTGGAGTCGTAACCGTGATCGCTGTTCCACAGCTTGGTGGTGACGAAGACCTCAGAGCGGGGGATGACGCTCTTGCGTATGGCCCTTCCGACGGAGCGCTCGTTGCCGTAGAAGCTCGCGGTGTCGAAGAGGCGGTAGCCCGCCTCCAGGGCGTGGAGGACCGCCCTCTCCGCCACACTACCCTCGGAGCTTCGGTACATGCCGAGGCCCAGGGCAGGAATCTCGAGGGCGTTGTTCATCTGAAACGTGGGGATGGGTGGCTGCATACTACACGCAGATCCGAGTCTGCTTCTTTGGTGGCAGTACGTTCTTCAACTGGACACCCTCGTCAACTCGATCCTAATGATGACCCTCTTCTGTCCTGGAATTCGCTGGAAACTCCTGCCCGTGTACTTCCTCGAGAGATGGTCGATGTGCTCCTCGGCCCCTTCCCCCGTCACTTCCACGACACGTCCTCGAAGGATGATCCTCTCATAGGGGTCCTCCTGATCCGTGATGGAGATGGCGACCCGGGGATCCCGCAGGACGTTCCGGTGCTTCACCCTGCCTTCGGCGGTGTTCACCAGGAGGACCTCCTCTTCCCGGTCGATCCAAACCGGCGTGACGTGGGGAGACCCATCAGGCATCAGAGTGGCGAGGTGGGCGAAGTTGCGACCTTCGATGATCCGTAAAGCCCTCTCGGAAAGCCCTTCCGTCACTCCAACAGGTGTTATCCGTTCTATTAGATAACCCCTGCGACGTACATCCCTGCAACCCGGGCTTGGTCCTGGTATGGGTGAAAGAGCCCGCATCTGGAAGAGCAGCGCTTCCATGCGTCCATCTCCCAGGAGAAGGCCGGAGGATGCGATTCTCAAAGTTGTAAATATCGATAGTATTTAATAAAAAGGGGACTATGCACAAGTGTCTTCGAGGAGGCGGGAGGTCGCCCGGAGGGGGGAGTGGGTTGCATGAGGTTCTACAGGATCATATTCATCATCGCTGGCGTCCTTCTCTTCGTCGGATTCGGTTTCGTGGATCGCTCCCTAGACATAGGGCCGTCCACCTTGAGCGGTGAGGAGACCTTCGCCATCCCAGTCGGTTGGGAGTCTTACTACGTCGTCGAGGTGGACTTGCAGGAGGGTGGAGGAGTCTCGGTCGCGTTTCAGGAGATCTCCGACGGCGCGGTCAGTGTGTACCTCTTCCACGAGCAGGATTATGCGAGCTACAACGCTGCAGATGATGTCTCGAGGGCCATTCACAGCGCTCGCGGACCATCAGGCGTCTTATCCGTTGACATCCCCAGCGAAGGGAGGTATTTCCTCGTGTTCGAACATGCGCATGGATATGAGTTCCTCTCCCAGGACGTCCAGCTGAGCTATCTGTTCACGGGTCTCCAACGCGATGATCCTGACTGGGTCTTCTTCGGAGTCGGTTCTGCCTTGATTGCTTTGGGAATCATCGCGGCCACTGTCGCAGCCATCCGCCGTTCGCTTGCGAATCAGGGGAAAGAGCGGGCGACGACCATCCGCCAGACGTCTCGTGGGGCCTGAGGAGACGGGCAAAACCCTGCGTGATGCCCAGCGGGAATTTTCTCTGAGAGCATCTGGGTTGGGTGCCACAGCCTGGTCTAGGGCGAGACGCCATAGCTGCGATCCGCTATCCTGGGCACTCTCCTCGTGCATCCTCAGGTCGAAACCTCCGTGCCCTTCGTACGTCCTCCATGAAAGCGCTCATGTCGCTAGGATACACATCTGGAGCAGGCAGGCCTTGTGCGGGGAGTGGTCAACGCCCTTCAACGCGATGAAATACGACAATCCAGTGGCTTCCGAAGTGTTGTCGCTCCTCTGGTGTAGATCGCCACAGAAAGCGGCCTACCTCGCGCTTCCACCCGACGGGATTCGGCTCCAACGGGTTGGATCCCTTTCGTCTCGATTAGGGGCTCATGCGGTTGCTCAAGTAGGTCATCACAGAGTAGCGTGTGCCGGACCCGTAGAGTCCGTAGCGCTCTTCTAGATGTGCCCACACAGTGGCGTGGAGACGCTCGAAGGCCGTAGCGAAGTCGAGGATGGTGAAGGCCTCTGGCATCTCTTGGATTACGGGTTCCAGCTGTTCGTCTGAGACCAGTGGGCTTCCCATCAGATTCCCTCAACTCGCGTTAGCTCGAGGAACTCCTTGAACTTTCCGTCCTGGTTGAGTTTCCCTATCCCGGCTCTCTCCACACCCCCGCCTGGATCTCCGATACTCACTGGCCTTGTGGTTGCGTATCGATCCGGAGCCGTACAGCTCCCTTGAGAGCCTCATCCTACGATTGTTGTGGAGATGTAACTCACGTGAAGTGTTACACCATTCGCGGGCACAATTCCCGAACGAACCGACGTTTGAATCCACACTGACATCTTTAAGGGAGAGCTTCTAATATTATGAGCCCCTCCACGAGGCATGAAGTTCCTTGTTGAGTTCGATCCCCCTGTAGAAGTCAAGAACGAGTTAGAGTTGAACCCAGAGTTACAGAAGAAGTTGGGC
>JAJISG010000191.1 GCA_022848835.1 Thermoplasmatota archaeon
GGCCACTTGGATCTGTTGAAACGGATATTGAAGGACTTCCGTGAGGTGACGGTGGGCGTGGGCTCTAGTCAGTACAGCCACGTTCTAGAGAACCCGTTCACCTTCTCCGAGCGCCATGAGATGATTCAGAGAACCCTGGAAGCGGAGGGGGTGGATGGGTGGCAGATCATCCCCATTCCAGATGTGGACGTCCACTCGCAGTGGGTGACTCACGTCCTCTCACGGGTCCCTCCCTTCCAAGTGGTTTTCTCTCACGAACCCCTGACCCGCCGACTGTTCCAGGACGCAAGCATCAAAGTACTGGAGAAGCCCCTCCTAAACAGAGACAAGCTCTCAGGTACGGAGATCAGGAGGAGAATACTGGAGGGGGGGAACTGGAGGGAACTCGTACCGTCTCACGTGGCGGACTTCATCGAGGAGATCGATGGTGTGGCGCGCGTGAAGGCGGTGGCCTCAGCGGAGAGCCACCAAGCTCAGCAATAGGGCAGTCGCGACGGAAGAGACCACGAGGTTGAGTTTCGTGGATTGCCCTCTTCTGATTCCGAGACAGACACGAGACCAGCGACCTCCTCTGGGAATGCCTAGGATGCCAGGCTCCAAGACCGAATCCAGTATCAGGTGCGACCCGAGGCCGATGATTATCGCCAGTTCAGCAGGAAGGATGGCCGAGGAAGGGACAAATCGCAGGTAGGAGGCGAAGCTCAGGGCAGAGAGAGATAGCAGGCTCCAGAGGAGGGCGTATCCTATGGAGTGGCCATATGGAGACACCTCGTCCTCGCGGTCGAGATCGATGTCAGGCAAGAGAGCCACCAGGGCTGCGAGGAAGGCGTACTCTGTCAGCGGCTTCAAGGATACCACAGACCAGATGGCGCTATGGAGGGCGAGGGCGAGTAGGCTGTGAGCCAGTAGGTTGGCCACTGCTTCCCATCATCCCACGCCTAGGTGAGGGTTTCCTCTGCTTGCAGCCTACCTTCCAGAGAAAGGTTTACGTTCGCCATCGTAATGCATGGGGAATGCGGGCCAGGAGGGCCTATGTCGCCATCGGTGTGGCCGTGGTGGGCGCCTCCCTCACTGATATTCAACCCCCACCCCCATCAACAAGCTGGAAGTACGCGAAGAGGGTAACTTCTGAAGGTTCCCAGTCAACGCACGACTCATGGACCCACAGTCCAACGCGGTACTCCCCTGGTTCCACAGCCGCCAGCCCGTATGAGTCCCGGTCAGGATGGTCTTCCGCTATCCAACTCCACTGGTGAGAGTCGTCAGGCTGAATGGTGACGATAGCCAATGTCTCCCCATGGATTTCCACCGTCTCCCAATGGTCATCTACCTTTCGCTGCACGCCCCAAGGGGACGAACTGCTTAGGCAGACCGCATTGGTCAGATTGTTCTCAAGCACGAATGTGACCTCGTCTCCTAGCGCGTATTCCGACCGAGTCGTGGTGAACCGCAGGACCGGTTCCTGCGGCGTCGGGGCCCAGAAAAACACGTAGACAGTTCCGAGGATGGATGCGACCAGTACCACCGAAATTACTATGAGCCAAGCTTGACCGCGCATCTGCCTCCCCGTCTAGCAATGACTTCGGCGTCGGCCGCCAAAGAAAGGGAGTGTCAGCTACTTGTAGCCTACGGTATGAGGGGAGCAACGACATTCTCCTCTTCCTTGCAGAGGCGCCTAGAGCCACCGACCTGTTGGGGGCTTCCTCGCCTTCTTGGGCATCTACTTGACAGCCCGCGGAACGAAGGGTTACGGAGGCTAGGCCGCGATCACAGGGATTCTAGCGCCTGCATGAGGCCTGCGAGGCCATCGTATGTGGAGCGACCGCCTTCCTTCCTGTAAAGGTCGAACATATCCTCCCGGCATCGAATGGCGAGATCGTAACGCCGACCCTGAAAGCGGGCCATGAACTCCTCCTCCCCCAGCGGCTCTTGGTAGTGTGTGACGCGATCATTGAAGGTGTCGACCCTCATGCCGTAGCTCTCCAGAAGGGGCAGCATCAGGACTGCGATGGGCTGGTTCCGACCGTCCACAAGGACGTCCAGGCTCTTGAGAAAGTCCACTCGCTTGTGGAGGGCATTCACGTAATCGTCGATCGCATTGGGGTAGAGGGAGATCGCTCCGAGATCCGAGAGAGGAGCCCTGACGAACTCCTTGGATTCCAGAATCCTGAGTATCTCCTGCATCCTCTCTTCCGCAGTCTTCCCATTCAGGGAGATGCAGATCCGCGACGGACTGTAGTCCACATAGAGACCCCCCTCCCCCTGTCGGCTCAGGTGATCATCCAGCACCAGTTTTGGCGTGAGCCGGAGGTCGAGGACCGAGGCCCCCGTATAGGCGACGCCCAGGATGAGCGCCCTCTTGACCATTCGCGAGACGTGGAGGCCGTCCCTCCCCGTGAGGAGGAGAGAGGCCGGACCGTAGGCGGTGCCCACCGCCTGCCCTAGGTCCACCACCCCGTATACATCCAGATCCTCTGCCGTGTAGAGTTCCATCCGATCCCTCAGTCCACCATTATATCCCTCAATCTGGGTTTACCAGCGTACCCTCCCCGAGGCGAGATCCTGGCCAAAGCCTGGTGTTGTATCCTAGGACGCTCCCGGCCTTTATGTAACATGCGTCCCCCACCACGCTCCCCGCTCTCACGACAACCCCCTGTTCCAGCACGCATCTCTCCCCCACTATCGACTCCTGGATATTACACTTTTCACCCACCACAGTGTGGGGAAAGAGGACCGAGGAGTTGAGCGTCGCACCCGCTCGTATCTCGACCTCATCCCCCAGTATGGCGAAGTTGCGTATGGTGACATCCCTCCCGATGGTGCAGTCCCGCCCGGTCATCAGGTAGCCCCCTTCCTGGGCGGCGGATATGGCAGGCGTGGCATCGGTCCTATACCTACCTCGCAGGCAATCCTCCGTCGCTAGGAGATAGTTGCCAGGACGTCCCACATCGTTCCAGTAACCCTCAAAGGGGAAGCCGTAGAGCCGCCTGCTAGACTCCAGCATCTGGGGGTAGAGGTGTCTAGCAACGTCAAAGGGGCGGTCTGGAGGAAGCTCCTCGAAGGCCCCCGGCTCGAAGACGTAGATTCCAGCGTTCACCAGGTTGCTGAAGGCCTTGGCCCTAGGAGGCTTCTCCAGGAAGCGGGTTACCCTCCCATCATCATCCAGGATGGCAATGCCGTACTGGCTGGGATCATCCACCCGGGAGAGCGCCATGGTGGCCTCTGCCCCCATCTCTTGGTGGAACTGGAGCAAGGCCTGGAGGTCGAGGTCAGCAAGGACATCACCGCTCAAGACGAGAAAGGTGTCGTGCATGTCCTCCGCGACCACGCCGACCGCCCCCGCAGTGCCCAGGGGCTCATTCTTCTCCGTGAAGAGCACCTCGTAGCCATCCCAGTCCTTGTAACGGGAGACTATGTGATGGCCGAGGTAGTCCACGAGGATGATGATGCGATTGGCGTTGATTTTCTGCAGCCTGGCCATGCCGTAGTCCATGAGGGGCTTGTTGAGGAGAGGGACCATGGGCTTCGGCCTGGTAGCCGTCAGCGGGAGCAACCGCGTTCCCCTTCCAGCCGCCAAGATGACCACGTCCATGGTGTAGACTTGAGGGTTGAAAGGGGTATTAACGGTTTGGAATGCCGGAGCAGAAGCCTTTATCCTACAGCGCCCTTCAAACATGGATGTGCACCCTCCTCCTCTTAAGGCGAGTCGTGGAAGGATATCCCACTGTTCTACTGATGAACAGGGACGAGCTATACGAGAGGCCTTCCCAGGCGCCAGTCCTGGCAAAGGATGGGAGGTCGATCCTGGCCCCAGGGGATCGGCAAGCCGGAGGGACCTGGATCGGCGTCAACGACATGGGCCTCGTGGCGGCCATCAGCAACAGGCATGAGGGGGAGTTAGACCTCTCCCGCCGTTCCCGCGGCCGCCTATGCCTCGACGCCCTCGGCTGCTCCTCCGCCCTGGAAGTCAAGGACTTCGTGGAGGAGGAGGTTGCGGAGTTGAGTTACAACCCCTT
>JAJISG010000192.1 GCA_022848835.1 Thermoplasmatota archaeon
TCGGGCAGATCATCTCAGACGAGCCAGTCACGTTCTTCGAGTGCCCCTAATCCCGACAAAGTGATCCTCAGTAGCTCCAAACGGGAGTACATCTTCGGTTCACCTCTTTTCCACGATGGGGGCTTCGGCCCTCCAGTACTCCGTGCTCATCCTGGCACGGATCCAACCTATGATGGAGAGGCCCACAGACCATACGCCAATGGAGAATGTCCCGCTGGCGAAGGTGTACGGGCGGCGAAGTAGCCCTGGGCGGAATCCTCAGCCTCGACCCCGCCTCCTTAGAGGAGGACGATTCCCCGCAGAAGGCTGGGGTCACCCTTGCCCAGCAATCTGAAACAACTGTTGATATCTGCCAAGGGAAATCTGTGGCTCACCATCTCCTTCACCTTCAGAAGGCCCATCGTCTCCGGGTCTCCCATGACTTCTAAGGCTACATCCACGCCCCCGCCAGTCAGCCTTCGTACTTCCTTCGCGGCATCCTCGACCTCAGAGGCATTCATAATGGATCACGCGCCGAACTCCTTGGCGAAACCCAGCTTCTCCTACTCTAAGTCGACGGCGATAACCCTTGCCCCTGCCAGGACAGCCATCTGCAACGCCACCAGGCCAACACCACCACAGCCGAAGACGACAACCGTCTAACCATGCCTCACCTCCGCCCTCTTGACGGCAGCATGGTAAGGCGTGGAGAAGGCGTCGCTGATGATGCACCCCTCCTCCAAGGGGACCGTCTCGGGCAGGGGGAAGACCGCAACGTGGGGGACAGTGACGTACTCCGCAAAGCCCCCATCCCGGTGGTTGCCCAGCATGACCATTTGCCTGCACAGCGTTCCGCGGCCCTCCCGGCAGTACTCGCAGTGGCCGCAGGGGATGGCAGGAGGGATTGGGACCCTCTAGCCAACCTCAGGCCCGCTCTCGGGAGCCCCCTCCACAATACCGCTGATTTCGTGACCCAGGATGAGAAGTGGCTTCTTGAAGGTCGGTACGCGATGGAGGTAGTGGAGGTCCGTCCTGCAAATTCCACAGGCAAGAGTGCCACCGCTGGGTACCTGCAGTTCGCCATCTTCGGTCCTTTTGCAGGATTCTTCCAGTTCCTTGCAGGGAATCCAATCGTAGAAGCTCTCGCCGTCTGGGGACTCCTCCTCATCGGTATAGCGTTGATCATTGGAGCTATCGCTCGAGTGACCGCCGTGGCTGGAATCCTTATGATGGTGCTATTCTACCTGAGCGCCTGGCCGCCGGCACACAGCCCCTTCATAGATGACCACATCATTTACGTCCTGGCGCTGGGATTCCTGGGGATCGTGGGCGCCGGGCGGTTCCTGGGTGTAGACCGTCTCGTCGAAAGAACCGGCTTCGTGAAGCGCGTTCCTTGGCTAGTGACCTTCCTGGGATGAGCACCGGTAGACCTGTGTGGGGCGGCGACACCCCCTCTTTTTCCTTCTTTATGCTTTAGAACCATGTGCCGGTATCTAGCGGTCCACGGAACACGACGTCTCAATCTGTGAACCAAAGGGCCCACGTGATGCCTTACAACAGCTCGTCTACCCAGGTAAGGGTTGGGACTGGTATCCTTCAGTATGGCGGAACTAACGCTGATGGAGACGTAAAGGGCCATGGACATCGTCAGGCCACTGCTGCGGTGGGGCCCCCGCAGCCTGGCGAGGTAATGAAGCTCCGAGCGTCTCTCTTGATTTCAGGATTCTCTCCAATCCCAGTTCCATCATAGAGAGCACAGCACCTTCATGAAAGGGCCATCTTGGGGGTGAACAGCTCTTGGCCTTGCGCCTTGCCCCTGCTTGACCGCTCCCATCTCAGAACATATTTACACTTCTCATCCCCATGGGCCAGGCAAGCAATCCTCTCAAAGCGCGCGTTTCCGCCAATCCCCTGAGCAATGCCTTCGTAGAATCCCTTGTCAAGGTAGTCGCATATCTCCACACTGTACTTCAATGCCAGCTCCTCAAAGGGACAGTTGTAGTAAGAGAAGACGACCTCCTTCTCAGTACGCCGTTCAACCTCTGACACTATGCCTCCGCTCTCCAGATTCTCCTCGATGAAATACTGGCAGAACTCCTCAGGGCCCCAGGAGGAGACAGACTTGGCCTGGGAAATCTGACGTATTAGATATGATCCCACCTCCTTTCCCATCTCGAATCGGGCAGTCCACACCT
>JAJISG010000193.1 GCA_022848835.1 Thermoplasmatota archaeon
GCAGAAATAAGGAGAGCATGTATGCAGCCGCCTTCGAAGCAAGACACGATTGTCCCGTGGGCATGATGTCCCGGGACCAACCTGACCTCCGTATCCTACACTGGTGCCTCAACAACCGAGATATCTTCCAGGTCTCGGGTCCGGAGGAGCAGCTCGATTCATTTCAGAGCTGGGTAGATGACGTTTTCGGGATGAGGTACTATTCCAGGCTGCACGACAGTAGTCTTCTTATCACAAAGGGATGCCATTGTGTATTCGAATCACGAAGGTCAATCTCAGACATAATCGAGGAAGTGGGTGTGTGGGACATCCCGCCCATCGTTTATCGAGATGGTTGGGAGTCGTGGAGGATAATCGCATGGGACGAAGGCTCGATTCGGGATCTATTCAAGGAGATTCGGGCCCTAGGGAAGGTACGAATCAACTCCCTCCGTCCAATCGAGAATGCTAGGATGGAGCAGATGATGCTCGTACCAGCTTCGGACCTCTTCTCGGGCATTACGGACCGGCAGCTCTCGGCTGTGATTCTGGGCCTCGAGAACGGGTATTACTCGATGCCGAGCGAGACGAAGGTTGACAGGCTAGCTCAAGGAGCCGGCCTCGCCCCGTCGACGTTTAGCGAGCACCTCCGGAAGGCAGAGACCCGCATCTTCAGGAACCTGCGCCCCTACTTGCAGGCATACTCTGCCAGGATGCCCGGGGAGGCTGTAATTGGGGAGGTGCGTCGCCTAAATATGCGGATGGCATAGTAGAACCCCCTGAATGGATCGATCCGGCAGACTTGATACCCTCCTTCTCACGTTCCAGTTCGTCAACAGGCTTTTGTAGCTCTATCGCGTGGAAAGAACCCAGATTCCTGTCCTCCCCAGAGGTCGGGACGGGCGAAGTCTGATCGTAGGGGTGAAAGCGTGAAGGACCCAGAAGGAGCCTCGGACGAGGGCGGAGGAAAGGCGTTTTCCGGGGATGCCGAACTCCCCCTTCCTCTAGAGCGATTATCTGAGGGCGAAATCGAGAGAAAGCGGTGCATCGTCAGGATAACCACCTATGTAATGCGTGATCTCACGTCCACATTCCTGAGGAGCGGGTTCGAGTGGATGCTTCCAGTAGTACTCTCCAAGTCAACGGATCCGCTGTGGCCAGACCCGGGGGCTTCCATAGAGAAACGCATTGAGGTGGAGATCTACGACGAGACTGTCAGAGCGACTCTCAGCATGATAATCCACAAGATGGTGGCCTGCTCTTTGACACAGCCAAGGCTCTTCCTCCTCTCTCCAAACATTAGAATTGAGCGAAGGGACAGGGCGACCAGCGGAGTGCACATCTACGAGTTTACCCAACTCGATTTCGAGGTTAGAGACGCCACTTCCGAGGACATCAGAATCCTCGTTGAGGGAGCCTTGCATGGGCTGATAGACGGCCTCAGAAGGGATATGCGGGAGGAACTCACATCGTTGAGTAGATACGATGGTTTGAGGCCTCTCAGAGTCCCCTTTGAGGTGTACGACAAGGAGGAGCTCGAGGATAAGTACGGTGACGAGTGGGAATCTCAGCTAGCCGCTGAAAGCCGGGACCCCGTATGGGTCACGAACATTCCCAGGGAGTTCTACGATTATGAAGACCTTGAAAAGGGTAAGTGGGACAACTACGACCTGTTTCTGCCAGGTTTCGGAGAGGTGCTGTCCGGCGCTCGGAGGGAGTGGGACTATACCGCGATGGTGAGAAAGATGGAGAGGGATGGTGTGCCCCCGGAGAACTACCGATTGCTGCTGAAGCTGGCCAGAGAGGGCAGGCTGAAGCCCTCGGCCGGGGCTGGAATTGGCCTGGAGAGGCTCATCAGTTGGATTGTAGGGGCCCAGCACATTGCAGAGGTACAGCCATTTCCGAAGATACCCGGCACCATCTACGATCTGTGAGAAATGAGAATGAAGTTCAGGTTCGGAATGGATCGATCCGTACGGCATCGACGGCAGCTTCGACCCTCGACATCTCATCGGGCGATAGGCTCCAACCCGCTGCTCCCACGTTGCTCTCCATGTGGGAGGGTCGTTTGGCCCCGGGTATCGGAATGACATTCTCTTTAGACAGGAGCCAGTTGAGGGCCACCTGGGACGTGGTCTTACCGTGAGACTTTCCCACTGCCTCCAGCACACTGAGCAATCCCGAAATCGTCTTCATGTTCTTGTCGGTGAAGAACCTGTGATCCTTCCTGAGAGGGTCCTGAGGTCTGTGTTCCTCACCGTATTTTCCAGTTAGAGAACCTTCAGCCAAGGGTCCCCATGCGATGATCGCGATACCCTCTTTCTGGCAGAAGGGGAGGACCTGCTTCTCGATCTCTCGGTGCAGCATGTTGTATTGAACCTGGTTGGAGACGATGTCCGTGTCGGAGAGAGCCTCCCGGGCCTCCACCATGTCTCTTACTGCAAAGTTGCTCACCGCTACGGCTCGAATCTTCCCCTGTTTGTGGAGCTTTTCCATGGCCTTCATGGTCTCCTCAAGAGGGACCTGCTGCCACGGGTCGGGCCAGTGAATCTGGTACAGATCGATGACATCCACTCCCAGCCGCTTCAGGCTACGTTCGCAGGCCTTCTGAACATCTCCATATCGGAGATGGCCTCCGGAGACCTTCGTGGCGATGACGACCTCATCGCGACCAATCTCCTTGATGGCCCTACCCACTACCTCCTCGGAGTGGCCATCTCCATACACCTCTGCTGTGTCGATGAGGTTGACGCCGAGCTCGTGGGCTCTCACCATGGCTGCCACGCAATCATCATCGTTGACGTCCTCTCCCCATTCAGGCCCACCTGCCTGCCACATACCCAGGCCAACCTGAGACACCTTGATTCCGCTGCCGCCTAACTCGATCTGCTCCATGGGTATCCCGCCACCTCCCGTCTCACGAGAGTGAGCATCCACTCCCTGGTGCGAACTAGGCAAATCCCATATATGACAGCTCTGCTTGAGATGGGGGTATGGGGAGGAAGAAGAGGTGTTCTTGGGCTCTAGGTAGCGAGTTGATGCTGGAATACCACGACCTGGAATGGGGCGTTCCCGTCCACGATGACAGGAAGCTCTTCGAGTTTCTGATTTTGGAAGGCGCTCAAGCGGGGCTAAGCTGGGAGACTGTACTGAAGAAGCGCGAGAATTATAGGAAGGCCTTCAACGATTTCGACCCCGTAAGAATCTCGAGGTATACAGACCAAGACATCGAGCGGTTACTTGCCAATCCCGGCATAATCCGCAATCGCTTGAAGGTCATGGCGACGAGAGCGAATGCGCAGGGTTTCCTGAAGACGCAGGAGGAGCTCGGCTCTTTTGAAAATTACATCTGGCAGTTCGTTGGCGGCACCCCGATCAAGAACCGATTCGAATCTCTCTCAGATCTACCTTCGAAGACGAGAGAGTCTGAGGCAATGAGCGGGAACCTGCGGGGAAGAGGATTCAGATTCGTCGGCCCTACCATCTGTTACGCATTCATGCAGGCGGTGGGAATGGTCAATGATCACACTACAGATTGCTTCAGATATGGTGAGGTATAAGCGTACTTTTCGCACACAACTCGGCCTTCACTGTATAGTCGCGAGGTATCCACGGAGGAGTTCCCATGGCTGAAAGCGAAATGGAGTGGGACCTTGCCCCCCTAGTGGCGTCGACTGACACGGAGAGCCTGAAGAAGCAGCTGGACAGTTTGGTCATCGAGGCGGAACAGATCGCAGTTGATTACAAGGGAAGGGTTACGACCTTAGACGCTGAGGAATTCCTGGTGTTCTTGAAGCGCCTTGAGACGCATATGCTGGAACGCAGGGGGGCACTCAGATATGCCAACCTGAAATACACAGCGAACTCTCTGGACCCCCAGGCTAAGGAGATTGGCGACTGGGGTCGCAGGGCTCATATTAAACTGCGGCAGATACTTGCCTTTCCTGTATAGTTTAAGGGAGCCGCTCTCTATCCGCAGACCATGACCACATTTGCTCATTTCGACGCGCAGGACCCTCTCGAAGACGCCATGTGCGTTTCAGCATTCCTCATCTCTGCGAACAAGGACGGCATCCTTGCGGGGCGGATGAAAGACCCGAAGGCGTGGAGCTCGCTGGACCGTGTATCTGCAAAGGGACTAGGCTTTCGAGAAGACTTATGGGTCCTTCCAGCGGGTCACCTACATGTGGGAGAACATCCCGATGCGGCCGCGGAGCGAATAGCTTCCGACCAGCTCCGTGCTCGTCTCCGCGATTT
Source organism: Thermoplasmatota archaeon (assembly GCA_022848835.1). Classification (GTDB taxonomy): domain Archaea; phylum Thermoplasmatota; class Thermoplasmata; order RBG-16-68-12; family JAJISG01; genus JAJISG01. Next base: position 4,237 of record JAJISG010000193.1, read on the forward strand.
GAGTCTGTGGCATGTCCTTTCCTACGCAGAGCCGATGCCAAGCCGAAACCAGGATTTACACTGGGACCTCTGTTTTGTCTACAAGGCGAACCTAGAGGTGCACACGATTCCACCATGGTTCTCGGAACTACGACGGCTCCCTCTTTCGAAGCTCTCCAGCGCCATGTTTGCCCGCGGCCACGGTGAGATTGTTGAGGAATTGACCCTCTCTCCGGAACCTTGGGTTTGACGGATCCTCGCTTTACTTCGTGTCAGAAACCAGCGTGCCCCTCCACTCCGTGAGAACTATCGCACGCCTTCCCCGATGCCGAGGCCAATCTCCTCTTCAAGAAGATATGGGTGAAGCAGTATGCGCCGGAGGGGGCTATTGAGGTCGCGTGGAAGTCAAGAGCGGTACTGCGTATGTGATTGAGATCAGACCGCCTGGCGGAGGTACCCAGCCTCCGAATTAAGCTTTCCGGGCAACCAGTACGATATCCCTACTCTGGGGGAACGCTGAGCTCATTGTAACCAATTCGAAGCTGGCGGACAAGGAGGCCACCCTCCATCCTGCTGATTCTGTCAGCATCTTCAGCTCGTGGGGGCTGTACACGCGGTGATCTACGGTGAACTCACCGAGGAAGTTCAGATCATTGTCCACATGGCGGAAGAAAGTCCATCGGTTGACCATGTGAGAGCGTTCCACATCGAACTCTCGGTCCTCCATCATCACAATATCCTCCGCACTTTCCCGTCCGTGACTCTCGAAGTTCTTCAGAATC
>JAJISG010000194.1 GCA_022848835.1 Thermoplasmatota archaeon
AGGTGCTTCTAGGAAGATTATTTGGCCATTTGGGCTCTCGGCCTGAGGGCCATCAACCGCTGGAGGATTAGCTCCGGCGTGGACCGGGCAATCCGATTCCGCTGGGGCGTCTGGTCCACCACTAAGTTGTACGCCTCGTCCAGGCTCCGGGCCTCGATGCCGTCCACCCGGACGTCGACGCGCTGGAGGACGGACCGCGCGGTGTGGGTGACCAAGACCCCGTAGCTCCCGCTGGCCCGGGCCATCTCCAGGAACGTCGCGATGAGGGCCCCCGCCGTCTCCGGCTCGGTGAGGGACTCCAGCTCGTCTGCCAGGACGAGCTTCTGCTGCGGGTCCAACGCGAGAGGCATGAAGGTCGTTAGGAAGCCCTCGAGGGCCCCGGCGGAGAGGGCCCCTCGCTGGGCCAGGTAGAGGGTTTCCAGGAGGGAGAGTCGGAGGAGAGCCATCGCGGTGGACGAAACGAAGGTAGAGGTCCAGGGCCAGTGGCTGGCCCTCTGGGCGGCGGGGCACCCCTTCCGGACGATGCGAAGATTCTCCCTCAATAGGGATGGGTCCGGATGATGACGCCCCTATCGGCATCACCGATGTCTGCGGAGTCGATCCGGTCCGTCATCTGGGCGATGGTGGTCTGTGTCCATCCCGTTCCCTGGTCGTTCCGCAGGTACAGTAGGAACCCGTTCTCGGTTCCCAATACGATGTCATCCCAGTTATCCCCGTCCACGTCCCCCACCCGAAGGGCTGAGGTCGTGGTAGTTAAGAGGGATGCGATGGTGGATAGGAACCAGGACCCTCGGGATCCTCCGTTCGTGAAGAGAAGGACCTTTTCATCGTTCGTGCCGATTACGATATCGTAGGCTGAATCCCCCGATATCATCCCCACGTCCAGGGTGAGGAGGTTTCCCGTCGCGGTCAGGGTGTCCTCGGCGGGCCAGCTCTCCCCCGTCCCGTCGCCGTAGAAGACGTAGAGGGCAGCGCCCGTGGTGGCCACCACGATGTCCTGATACCCGTCCCCGTCGATGTCGGCCACGGTGAGGGCTTTCGTGGCTGCTCCCACGTCGACGTCCCAAAACTGCGGGGTGGATTCGTAGGACTTGAAGTACAGGTAATCCACCCAGAGGCTGTCGAGGACAGAGGATCCGTTCGCCCGGTCTGTGTCCTGAGCAAGGACGTAGAGGGCCTGGCCCCCGACGCTCGTGGGAAGGGAGACGCTCTGGCTGATATCGTCGTCCGTCGTCTTGGTCACCGTGAGGAGGTCGGCGTAGGGGCCGTGGCCGTTCGTCGCCATCTTGAAGATAAAGTCGTCATTCTCCCCGGTGAGGGTGTGGTACGCTTCCACGAAGAACTTGTAAGCATCCTTCCCGGAGGGGATGGTGGCCGACCTCCAGACCTTGGAGAGGCTGCTGAAGTTCCCACTCCCAGGCTGCAGGACGTAGATGTGGTCAACGGAGAGGCTGGTGAGCTGGTCGTCGGTGTCCTTGTCCCTCTTGCTCTGATCCGTATCCAATAGGTGAACGTAGAGAGTCTCTTCGCTCCAGTCAACTCCCGAAAGGCTCCAGATATACTCCGCCTTTGCCGTACCGGTAATCGTCCCACTAAACCAGGCGACGTTGGTCCCGTCCTTGGACCAACCCACCGAGAAGGCCTCGCTGCCTGAAAGTATTTGGCCTATCAGGTGGATCTCCAGGGTATCCAAGGCCGAGGCCGTGATGTTGGGAAACAGGTATCTATGTCCTGGACTGCCCAGGGTGTACTCGGGTAGGACCCCGGATTCTCCCTCGGTGAGGATCTGGAGCACCCCATCGTCCGCCTGGGTGTCGTTGTAACTCCCCTGGACCGTCTCCGCCGACCCCGCCTGCTCGCCGGCCGCCAGGAGGCGTTCGGACGCCACCTCCTCGATCTGCTGATAAAGGTCGTCGCTACTCTGGGTGGCCGAGTAGGACCCCGTCACGGATCCGTGCCCGGGACTCGAGACATCGGAGTTCATGAGGATGGTGGCCGTGGTCACCGTTCCAAAGACCCCCTTTCCGTTGTTGAGGTATACCCTCACGCTGTCGGTCCCTACGGTGAGACCGACTATCAGGTCCGCGGCGCCATCACCGTTCACATCGGCCAGCTGCAGGGCAGCGACGCCCGTCCCCACGTTATCCACGAAATTGGTGGACCAGGATCCGTCGTTCCGATACCACCATACATCGCCGGTGGAGGTGCCCACCGCCGCATCTAGGTCGGAGTCATCGTCCACGTGGCCCACGGCCACGCTCGTGACGCTGGAGGCTAGGGTGTCAATCGCGAACCGGCTCAAGGAGTGGCCCTTTCCGTCCCTGTTCCTGTACCACCATACGTCGCCATTCTTGGTCCCCGCCAGGAGGTCCAGGTCCCCGTCTCCATCCAGATCGCCCAGGACCTGAGACTTGATGGGGTTGTCGGGGGCCGGGTTCCCGGGTGACGCCAGGAAGGTCTCGAAGGGGTAGTTGGTCCATCCTTCCACGTTGTCGAAGAAGTCACCGTAGATGGCCAGGTCGAAGTTCTTCTGGGTCGTGGACTTGAGACCCATGGTGATGTCTAATTTCCAACGTGGACCTGTGACCTTAATCTGTGTCGAAATGCGGGAATAGTCCTCATCCGTGTCCTGGACGTTCATTGTCGCCAGGTTGTAGGATATCGTACCGAAGTTCCAGGGATCGATGTTGGGTTTGGATAGGTCTACGGAGAAGGAATAGCTGACGACGTCGTTGAGGACGGCTACGCTGATAGGGGTGACCCCGGGAGAGGCCCAGATAGGAAGATTTCCGACAAAGTCGGACACGATGACATTCCCAATGTCGAAGCTTCCATCCGTGCTCTTCACGACGACCTTCACGTACATAATCTCCGTGAAGTTGAAGCTCGTAGCGGGGGCTGTGTGGCCGGCGTCCTTGTAGGTCTCCACCCTGGGGTAGTCGGGGCTGTTTCCTGAGAGGTCGGTCACGCGGATGGAGTCCGTGACGTACAACCTGTTGCCCGGCGACGGGGTGAGGCTGGTGATCAACTCGAACTCCAGAGGATAGTGTCCGGGTTGAAGCTGGTAACCGTCGAACCCGCTACCGGCGCTGCTCGTGTTGAAACGGTATTCGTAGATGTAGAAGCCGCTGATGAACTCCGTGAGAGCGAAGGCGCTCGTGGTGGAGGGGAAGGAAGTGTCCGTTACGGGATTCGTGTAGGGTGAATTGCTGTAGACGACCTCCCGATCGTTGTAGTAGGGGTCCCAGAGGATGAACATGTTCTTCAGGTCGGGGTTGGGGATATTCTTCGTGGCAACTACGATGACCAGGCTCTGATTTTTGATGAAGCTCCGAGTGCTGATAGCCTCCCATCCGCTGGCCTCCCAATCTTCGACCTCGAAGATGTCATAGCGCTGGACGTCGGAACCGAAGTTGAGGGAGCTGGGACCGGTGACCTGGGAAGAGGTACCAGTGTCCACGACTTTCAGGACCAGCCTGGTCTTGGTCTCCCTGCCACCGTCATCGGTAGCGTTGAGGATCATGATGCCTCCGTCCCAGCTTTTCTGCGCTTTGAGGCCGAGGGACCGAGTATAAATCCCGTCGCTGGCGACCTTATCCCCCACGAAGCGATTCCCGTCATCCAGCAGCTGTATGGGCCCCCCCAAAGGCGTGCCATTGAAGCCGAAGGTAAGGTAGGCCCAGACCGATTTTACGTTCAAATCAGAGTCGGGATCGATGACCTTGGCAAAGATGGTGAACTTGTCGCCGGGCTTCACAGGGTCCCGAGTGGCCGTGGTGGGGGCGGCATCGACCCATTTATCCAAGAAGATGGGTGCCTGGTCGCCAGCAACTCCGAGGAGGGCCTCGTTCCACAGTACAATGCCCCTATCGAGATCCACGACCATGACGGAGACAGTAGCACTCTCAGTAATGATGCTCTCGTTACTCCGGTAGCTCCACATTTCCCCAATGTTCCATGTGGCATCAGACCCATCAACCCCATAGTCCCTGGGGCAGTCTATGTCGTCGCAGATTTCGCCCTTGGTGCGCAGGACTTCCGTCTGGTTGTCTATCGTCAGGTAGATCCTCGTGGGGCCCTCGAAGAGGTCATCCCCTCCCAAGTGTGTTAGGTTGATGTATGCGCCGTTCCAGACCCCGGCCACGTAGACGCCGTCCAAGCCGCCGTCGAAGGAGACCCTGCCACTGGCTGACGGCGTCGGGATGGTGTAGACCCAGAGGATGATTGTTGAGAATATGATGACCGTGATCAAGAGGACGAGGATGGTGCCTACGACCTCCGATACGCCAGAGTGGTCAAAGGGCTTCTTCCTCAACAAGACTGGTCCTCCCTAGGCCAACAGGCAACATTCTGGAAATCTGGATACTTAATCATTGTCTCGCAATTACCACTTAAGATATCCTGTGGAGCCATCAAGTCCTCTCCACAATGGCCTTCAACTCGCCCTCCTTCCCTCTCTTCTTCCTCTTCTTCGGTATTGCAGCCTTCTCAAAGACGAATAGGAGTCTAGAGGGCTGTCCAGTTCGATTCCGCAGAGGTAAGGCTCTGATGCGGCAGAAGACCTTGCCAGCGTTCTTCTTGACGATGAAGGCTTTCCGGCCCTTGGACATCTCCCCATTCACAAGGGGCCCCCGACCGACGAAGTCCATCTCCTCCACCAGCCTGCCATTGACATCCATTGGCTTGAGTACCTTGGCCCAGCTCTCCCCTATCAGGTCCTTCTCCTTCCAGCCGAGGAACTTCTCGGTCTGTGGACTGAGACCACTGACCCTCATCCGCCCGTCCACCTTGAGAACCGCGTCCGAGAGATCTTCCACAATGTCCCCTATCCTCTCGAAGGCCCTCAGGGACTCCTCCTGGAGCTTTCCGTTCTCGATGGCGGTGGCGATCTGGTTGGCTATGCCGGTTACGATGTTAATCTCCCTGCTGGTGAAGTAGTGTTGGGAGGTAGTGCTGTCCAGGGTCATGATCCCCTGGATCTGCCCCTTGGAGACCAGGGGGATTACGAGCATCGACTTGACCTCCCAGGATTTGATGATCTCCCGGGGAAGCATGTCCTCCTGTGGAAGATTCCTGATCACGGAGGGCAGCTTCTGATGGACGACCTTGTTGATCAGCTTGGGGATCTCATCCTCCCGGAGGTTTCTCTCCATCATAACCTCGGCGAGGGCGGGGCGCGGGCTATAGGCCTCCGCTGGGATGCAGACCTTTCCCCTGTGATCGTAAAGGAAGATGGCGCACCGGTCCACTCGCACCAGCTGGGGCGCTATGCGAACTACCGTCTTCAGGACCTCTTGAAGCTCCGTGAGATTCCCCACAATCTCGGAGACTCCAATGAAGGCCGCCAGAACTTGGGTCTCACCCAGATCTCTCCCTTCAAACATGAGTCGTGGACTATTCCTTGAAGTAGTAGCAAAAACCTTTCGCGGCCATTATCACGACTGGGTCTGTAGATCAGCAGACGCGTGTGCCAATCTCGGCGAGATGCCACCGGCCCTTCAAATGAACTCTCCCACAGCAGTGTGGCGGCAAAAGGCTTTAATCCCCTCTGTGCTAGCAAGGCCGATACCATGTACGGTGTGTTCCGCTTCGATTCGGAATCGGTAGCCGAGGCGAGAGAACTTCTAGAGGATGACCTTGTGAGTCGCCAGAGCGTCACCCTACGGGATGCGAAGACCTTGGGCGCGGGCTTCGAGGGCCTACTGGTGTTCATCGAGGGAGCCGAGAGCGCCATCAAGAGGTTTGAGGAGATATCGGGCCATGAGGTGGAGAAGCTGCAGGGAGACAAAGCCGAGAGCGTCTACAGGCTGCTGAAGAAGGAGGAGGAGGACGCCGCGCAGGGTGTTGGTTTTCTCTTCGGCTGAGCACGAGTTCCCCGGCAATCGACACAATCTGACCGTCGACACGATTGGTGGGGCGTCTGCCACCCATGAGGAGGTTGAACCCAGGAATCCCGACCATGGAGTTACGGCTAGCTATTCCTTTTTATTGAAGGAAACCCCTTCACAAGCGTGAGATGCGGTCGTTGCGGTACGGAGTTCGAGGGGCGCTTCTGCCCTTCATGCGGCCTCCCCGCTTCTGATGCGGGACCTGTACTTCTGGAGATCTGTGCGCGTTGTGAAACCTCCTATGAGGGATGGCACTGTCCAAACTGTGGTTGGCCTGCCCGGCAACCATCACCACCACGGAAAGATATGAGGGGGATCAGGACCTTTTTCAGCATTCTCTGGTCAGGCGCCATTCTGCTCTTCATCGCATATCTGGCCGCCGTTCTGATTGCGTTCTTCTACCTCTCTCCCTCAATCGTCCGTGGAATTCTCACTGGCAACTGCACCAGGTGCTTAGGCGCCCTCCTCCTGGTCAACCCCTTCTGGGAACCGCTCTTCCTCGTCTGGCTGTTGAGTGGACAGAGCTTCCTTCTCTGGCTCTCTATCCTCCTGGGTCTGCTTGTGGGCATATACCTCTATCTCATTCTCTTTCATGGAAGGTCGACCTATGGAGCGTTGAGACTCCCCTTGAGGAGGCTCTCTGACAGGCTGCGGTCTGAGAGCGTCATCATCACCGTGGGCCAGATATTCGTCGCCATCCTCTTTTTCGACCTCGTTTATTTCACCCTCTTCCTCCCCGCCATAGGCATCCAACCGGAGTCGCCAGCGTCCTTCCGGGAACTCCCTGAATGGTACCAGATGTACGGCCTGGTTGAAGCTGCGTTTACGGAGGAGATCGCCATTAGGGTGGTGCTGATCGGTGCGCCCCTCGCCCTGGGATCCCTAGTCATTCGGCTTTTCCAGACCTCCAGGGCGTCGGTCGGAGGCAGACCACGAGGGATCGGCTTCGTGGCCAGCTCGCTGAAATACCTGGCGGGGGGCCAGGTGAATTCCACCTCTCCCAGGTCGGCTCAGATCCTCGGTGTCGTCCTCATCATCCTATCGGCTGCCTTCTTTGGGTATCTTCACGTAATCACCTGGGGAGTCCTCTGGAAGTTCGTGGACACTTTCGTAGGAGGTTTGGCCCTTGGCTACCTCTTCCTCAGGAAGGGCGTCGCGGCTTCGATCCTACTGCACTTCTCCATCAACGCCTTCTCGCTCCTCCTCACAGCCTCAGGTGGGGAGGATAGCATCCTTTCAGTCCTCCTGATAGGAGTCTTCTACCTAGCCCTCGCAGCCCTGGGAGCTGGGTTCTTCTTCTTCTACCTGCGGGAGTCGGGAAGACTCCTCCTCAAGCCTCTCTTGAAGCCCTCCAAGGGAATCGTCACCAAGAGACTTTCGCCTCGTGGAGAGCTGCCAGGACCCCCGGGAGAATCGCTCTTTCGAGTGGATTGTCCCGACTGCGGGGCCAAAGAGGCGGTTTATGAGGAGGGCGTAGTTAAGTGCGCCGCCTGTGGAAGGAGGCTCTGACTAAGCGCCCGGGCGAGCCGGCGTCAGCTGTTCCATCACCGCCGCTATATCATCTGCCTCGATGGTTACGACGATATCCCCTAGAGGCGATAGGGTGGAGAAGGACACCTTGCCCACCAGAGCAGCCTGTTTGTTGAGGTGGAGCACGATTCTGTCATCCCTGATAGATCCGCGTATGACCTCCCGGGCGGAGTCCCGTATGCGTTGAGTCCTCAGCAGCTCCGCCAACCTCTCGAGATCTTCCGCCTCGCCAGATATCACCTCTCCCTCAGTCAGTCGCGCATCAGGAAACAGGTTGAGGATGGCCCTCTTCACCTTTGAGACGCTCTCCGTTGGTTGGCAGGGAGCCTTCACAAGGACGCGCAGCACGCCACCCCATCCTGGCCAGGATAGATAAGAATGTCCCCGGTCTGTGGTGGGGCCTCGGTCATCCTTTCGCAAACGTTTTTAGGCGGTATCCACAATCACATCGGAATGAGGGAGGAGATACTCTCGGCCGCCCTTCGATCTGGTGTTCTTCTCGAACCTCGCCTGGTCGACTACCTGGTGTCCAAGGAGGCTCCGCTAGACCGGCTCCTTGAGATCCTAGAGGTCGTAAACCCCAGGCCACTCGTTATCACCCTGGACGAAGCTCAGGCCCTGGGGAAGCGGACTCATCGGCCGGCGGGACCGCCCTCTGAGCCTCGCCCTCCGCCCTCGAGTAGACAGGGATCTGGAAAGCCCCCTAGAACGGAGTACGATCCGGAGGTGCAGGTGGTCAAGGACATCACCGGGCGCTCTACCTGCACGGGAGAGATGAGGGACTTCGCCCGGTACTTCGAGCATCGCTACAGGACCCTCTCGGCCATGTTGAGGCAAAGGCGAGAGTTGCTGGGCTCCACACCCATCAGCAGGGTCAAGAAGATGACGAAGGAGACCCGTTTCATCGGTATCGTGCAGGCCGTGAAGAGGACCAAAGCGGGCCATAGGCTATTGCAGATTGAGGATGAGGAGGACTCATGCCAGGTCCTTGTCCCCAGCACAGGTTCGGCCGCGGATGAGTACGTCGTCCTAGATGAGGTCGTGGGTGTGATCGGCAGGCCCTGGAAGAGGGGCATAATCCTGGCTGAAACCCTCATAAGGCCCGACGTTCCACGATCCAACGTCTACAGGGGCGCCGAAGCCCCCCTGTGGGCAGCCTTCGTCTCCGACCTCCATGTGGGCAGCAAGCTCTTCTTGCGCGAGCGGTGGGCCAAGTTCGTGGAATGGATGCGGGGAGCCGAGGCCTCCAAGGTGAAGTACCTCGTAATCGTCGGTGACGCTGTGGATGGCATCGGCGTGTACCCACGCCAGGACGAGGACCTGGAGCTCGATGATGTCTACCTCCAGTATGAGAAGTTCTCTGAGGCCATTGAGGATCTGCCGGATGAGGTTCAGCTTATCATCATGCCTGGTAATCACGATGCCGTCCGACCGGCAGAGCCCCAGCCGGCCCTGCCATCTTGTATCCAGAAGCTGTTCCCAGAGGACGCCATCTTCCTCGGCAACCCGGCGGCCTTCCGTCTCCACGGAGTCGACGTGCTCTGTTATCACGGCAAGAGTATGGACGATTTCGTCACTAGCTTACCAGGAATGTCCTATGGGCGGCCTCTGGCGGCCATGATCGAGATGCTGAGACGAAGACATCTGGCGCCTATCTACGGCGGGAAGACCCCCTTGGCGCCGGAGAAGGCCGACCACATGATCATCGACTCCGTCCCCTCTATATTCGCCACAGGCCACGTTCACAGTCTCGGCGTCGGAGAATACAGGGGAGTCACGATTCTGAACTCATCAACATGGCAAGCCCAGACCTCCTACCAGAGGATTCACAACATCGCTCCCAGGCCGGGTATGGTGCCCATCGTGGACCTGCAGACGGGACAGACCTTCGTAAAGGCCTTCTAGGTCGGGCCCCTTGGAAGGCGTATGAGGATCCTCGCCGTAGGAGACGTCCACGGCGACGTGTACATGGAGCCTTTCCGGGCGAAGCTGAGCGAAGCCCCCACAGTGGATCTCGTGCTTCTCGCAGGGGACATGACGGAGCGAAACGATCTGGAGCTCTTCGGAAAGGTTCTGGGGGCCGTTCAGGCTCATACAGATGCCCCCATAATCTCAGTTTTCGGAAACGAAGAGTGGTCTGAGTCCCATGCGGAGTACCGGAGAGCTTTCTCCATCACCTTTCTCCACGATAGCGTGGAGGTCTTGGACGTCGGGTCGGGCCACATCCGGCTCGTGGGAAGTACCGGCTCCCTGGACACCCCCACCTGGTGGCAACGGACACACCTGCCCAATATATATCGAGAGTACGCAGCAAGGGTGCGGTCACTGGACGGTCTCCTCGCAGGGGACGATTATCGTATCCTACTGACCCACTACGCTCCCACCTATCGAACCCTCGTTGGGGAAGGCGAGAGTTGGTGGGACCAGATGGGCTCCAAGAGGCTGGAGGAGGTGATTCTCAGAAGGAGGCCTGAGCTCGTGATACACGGCCACGCCCATAAGGGCTCTTCCTACGCGGAGCTCAGAACGGAGCAGACCACACTCGCCGACTTCACCAAGGAAAGGGTCATCCCGGTCCACAACGTCGCCTTTCCGGTGAAGGAAGACGTCACCATACTGGACATCCCTGGTGTCTGAGGAACATTTAAGAGCATCCGAATCGTAATGACGAGCCAGTGGCTGAAGAGGAAGGTCGCAGACTGCCAAAGGGCGTGATCAACCTACTGCGGGATCTGGCCATCGCCTTCCTCTTGGTGGCCGTGGTCATGGCCGCCCTTTTCGCCTTCGCCCGCGTGTGGCCGCCCATGGTCGTGGTGGAAAGTTCCAGTATGCAGCACAGCAACAGCGAGAGCGCCCTGGGCGTCATCGACACCGGCGACATAGTCCTCGTTCAGAACGCTCCGAGGCCCCAGGACATCACTACTTGGGTGGAGGGGAAGGTCGATGGTCATACCACGTACGGGGACTATGGGGATGTAATCATCTTCAAGAGGGCTGGACGCGAGGCGGATACCCCTGTGATCCATAGAGCCATGATGTTCATCATATGGAACGACAGTGCAATGGGCTTCGACATACCATCCCTCCTCGATCTAGACCCGGAGTTCTGGGCCTCTAACAAGGCTGAGCCCACAGGTCTCAGCACAGGCGATCACATCACCCTCAAAGGTGTGGGCTTCAGGAAGCTGGCCGTCAAGTTCAACATGGGAGACTTCGTGGGCAGAGTGCCCTCACCCGAGATATGCCCCCGGCCCTGTGGTGGTTATATCACCATGGGTGACAACAACGCACCCACGCTCACCGGCGACGACAGGTTTGTGCGGCAGGAACTGGTCCTGGGGAGGGCCCGAGGTGAACTTCCCTGGTTCGGCCTCCTGAAGCTCGTCCTGGGTGGGGGTTTCAGCTGGGGTGACAGCAGGGCACCCGCTAACAGCTGGACCTCCCTCACTATCGCCCTAGTTCTCCTGATCGTGGCGCCCCTGGCTCTCGACGTGATCGTCTCGCGGTTGATCTCAAGGAAGTCGCGTGGCGGCTCGAATCCTGGAGACGGAGAGCCTAAATAATCGTCGTCTGAACCCTCAACCGATAGTTCCTGACCTCCGTCAGAACCTCGTCCCTTTCCAGCACCCTCTTGATGTCTAGTCCAGAAACACTGGACTGAATCTCCTTGGTCCTGCCGCCCCTCCCGAAGGACTTCACCCTGGCGTTGATGAGGCCCAGCATGTCCAGTTCTGAAATCAGGTCTGTCACCCTCCGCTGGGTAAGGGGGCCCAGGCCCACCCTCCTGGAGAGCTGGCAGTAGGTGTCGTACACCTGCCCCGTCGTTAGCCTAACGTTCCCCACCTCTTCTTGCAGGATGATGCCCAAGAGGATGAGCTTCGAGTGGGTCGGGAGCGACTTCACGGCCTCGATTACTGTGTCCAACTCGATCTTGTTCTTGGCCATCTGGACGTGTCTCTCTGTAATCCTGTCCTCCCCTTTCCTGTCAGCCAGCTCTCCGGATACCCTCAGCAGATCCAACGCCCTCCTGGCGTCTCCGTGCTCCTGAGCGGCTAGAGCCGCGATGAGAGATGGGACACCGTCTTCCATGACATCGGGGTCGAAGGCCAGCTCTGTACGCTGGGTGAGAATGTCTCTTAGCTCCTGAGCATTGTATGGGGGAAAGACCATCTTCTCATCACTGAGCCTGCTCTTGACCCTGGGGTCGAGGAATTCGCTGAACTTCAGGTCGTTGGATATCCCTATGACACTCACCTTCGCCCTGGTGAGGTCGTCGTTAATCTTCGTGAGGTGGTAGAGGACATCATCACCGCTCTTGTAGACCAGTTTATCGATCTCATCCAGAGCTATGACCACCACCCTGGGCTTCTCATCGATCTTCCTCAGCAGCATGTTGTAGACCCTCTCGGTAGAGAGCCCAGTAAAGGGAATCCTCTCATCGAAGTCTCGAATGAACCGGTTTCCCACGTTCTGAAAGACGCCGTAGGCGGTGTCGACGATTTCACAGTTGATGTAGAAGTACTCGACCCGATCCCACGTATCCGCCTTCCTGATCTCGTTTCCCATGTACTTCACTACAGCCGTCTTTCCCGTCCCTGTCTTCCCGAAGATCATGATGTCTGAGGGCCTGTTGCCCTTCAAGGCCGTCGCTAGGATGGAGGCTATCTGGTCTATCTGCTTCTCTCGATGAGGCAGTCTGTCAGGGATGTAGGAGGGGCGAAGGATCTCCCGGTTCGCCCGAAAAATTGACTTCGTCCTGAGGTATGGCTGAAAGATGTTTCTCTCCGTGAAGTCTCCCCCATCGAGGGCCGCA
>JAJISG010000195.1 GCA_022848835.1 Thermoplasmatota archaeon
CGGATCACCCACCCATACACCCCGTCGAGGCTGCTACGCGAACTCGGCTCAAGGGGCAGCGTTGGAAGGTATACGAGATAGTGACCAGAAGATTCATCGCAACTCTGGCTCCTGACGCCCGCATCATGATATCGAAGGCCACTGTGGAGATTCTGGGCGAGAGGTTCCTCTGTGAAGGAGCGAAAATCCTCAGCCCGGGTTGGAGGAAGTACTATCCCTACAATTCCCTGAAAGAGAGGGAGCTTCCTTCCCTTGAGGAGGGCGAGAAGGTCGAGGTTCTCGGGGTGGAGATGCAGGAGGGAGAGACACAGCCGCCCTCCCGGTACACCCAGGGATCCCTCATCCAGGAGATGGAGAGGAAGGGGCTGGGCACGAAGGCCACCCGTCACCAGATGGTCAAGAAGCTCCTCGACAGGGACTACATGCGAGACAGCCCTATCCGACCTACCCCGACAGCCAAGGCTCTAGTAGCAGCGTTGAAGGATCATGAGGTGAAGATCGCGCAGCCGGAGATGACGTCTCTCTTGGAGGATGAGATGCACCTCATATCTCAGGGGGAGAAGGAGCTGGAGGAGGTCGTCAGGGAGTCAAGGGAGATGTTGGAGGACTCTGTGACGACCATCCAGGAGCACCGGGAGGAGATTGGCCAGCAGATCAGGCAAGCTCTGAGGGAGCAGCGGCTCCTCGGTAGCTGCCCACAGTGCAAATCCCAACTGGTCATACGTCGTTCCAGGGGAGGCCGGTCTTTTGTGGGCTGTGAGGGGTATCCCGATTGCAGGGTTACCTACAGCCTACCTGGGGGCAGAGGAGAGCCTGCGGGGGTCGAGTGCGAGGCGTGTGGAGTATCGATGGTTAGGGTGAGCGTTGGTAAGAAGTCGGAAATCCGTTGTATCAATGACAAGTGCACGGTCTTCCTGGAGAAGAACCGAATAGGAGCATGCCCATCCTGCGGTGGTAACCTGCTGGTCCGCCATTCCAGAAACAGCAAGAGGTTCGCTGGTTGCTCAAACTACCCTGAGTGCAACGTAACCTACCCTCTGCCCCAGAGGGGAATCCTCGAACCCCTGGCAAAGGAATGTGAGTCCTGCGGCTCGCCAATGGTGAAGGTCATCTCCGGCAGAAGGCCTTGGGAAACCTGCATAAACATGGAGTGCCCGACGAGAGAACGCAGATCGAAGGCAGTGGCGCCTCAGTCCCCCAAGGTCTCGTAGTCCCCTGGAACCGTCCTCAAGTTCTCCAGTGTGATGTTGTGCCCCGTCAGGACGAGAACGACCCTCTTTCCCTGCACCGATTCCCCTACCTGAACGCAGCGGCTAGGGGAGCCGTCACTTCCTCTTCCGCCACCAGATGTGCCTCTGACATATATGCGACAATTCTGCTTTTCAATTCCTCGTCTGAGACCAGTAGGAAATCGTCTAAACGGTCACATTGTATATCCATAGTCTATTGGAAGGGAGCCCTAGTCTGAAGGCCCTCTGCGAAAGTATCGGAGCTAGGCATCTCTAGCATCCGTCTCTTCTTCCAGGACCTATAGAAAGCTGGGGCCAACTCCGACTGCACCCCAATAACCTCGACAGAAGGGCTCAGGGCCTTGACAACCGTACAGTAGGCCGAGGCCTCCAGGATTGGGGAGGAGAGGCTCTTCGAGCTGATCGAGAAGTACGGTCTGGACACCGCCTGACAGCCTTTGTAGAGTCTCAGAACTACGTCGAGAGCCGGCCTTCTGAAGCATAACCTCTCAATATTGGAGAGTTGGAAGGATCCTCCCTCCCGTTCATCGAAGAAAGCTCTGCCAATGCAGAACGTACGCCTGGCTTTCGAGTACGGCTCGGCTGCGCCTTGGCTTGTAGGAGCTCTTAGCTTCCACCTGGGAAGAAGCGGATGAAGTCCTCCTTGCTCGAGCCATAATTCCGGCCACAGACTTTCTCAAGATCGTCAAAGCTCTACGAGGGCTTGGCAAACTCAATTCCTGCTTTTTCTTTACATAGGCCATGTTTGTACCACCCAAATGTGTATTTGCATAATGGCGGGTGTAGTTAATAAAGCTTTCGTTTCAATAAGCAAAACCGTTATATACCCTTTCAAGTATACATCTTGCTGGGTGAAATCTGCATGAAACAGTTTAAGGTGATCAAGACGCCCGAGTCCTTCAAGCTGCTCGCGGATAAGACTCGGCGGAGGATGATTTACCTCCTCAGGGCCAAGGAGAGGACTGTCAGTCAAATTGCCGAGGAGTTGGAGAGAACGCCGCAGGCTATCTACCATCACATCAGGCAGCTTCGGGATGCCGACATGATTGAGGTGGCCCGGGAGGAGCGGATAGATCATTTCATCGAGACCTACTATCAAGCCACGGCGGAGGTCTTCTATGTCTCCCATGGGGAGGAGGGCAAGGAGTACGCCGAAAAGGAGGCAAAGGAGGCCCTTCAGAGTCTACCCAAGTTGGGATTCAACGTCACCATAGACGACGAAACCGTCTCGAAACTGGTGGACCTCAAGATGCGCATGGAGGAAATCGGTTCCAAGGGCGAGTTCGAGGAGCAGTCCGGAGAACTGGATGATGTTGATTTCCTAACCAAGCAATCCGTCGGTCATTACGCCAAGCTCCTGGCTATGAGCGACAAGGAGTTCGACGAGCATGTCAAGCTGGAAAGGGAGTTCAGAGACCTGCTCAGGTCGACTCTAGCGAAGAAGATCGCAACCTAGTACATCCCAACCCATAGCGTGTCAAAGAGAAGCTAGTAGGTTGCTTGCCCTGTCTACGACTGCCGGTCCCTGTTCCCCCCGATGCCCGCGCCTGGGAAGGAATTATCGCATGATTGGCGGGTCTTCTTCCAGCGATGTACCTCCTTAGAACCCACACTGATCCAGGTCTTGAATCCTAACATACTGGACAGCTGGGGAGAGCTCAAGAGCGGAGTGGGGTTCAGATGTCTTCGGATGATCTCCTTAGCCCTGTAGACATCCTCGAAGGTAGAGGCTGCATGGACTTAGAGCATTATGGACTTGATCTCCTTCACGCCCTTACTGCCCACCATGTGGTTGATCAACTCGTTGACTCGCTCTGCCTTCCCCCGCACTATGAGGAGTTCGAGGCAGTTTCGCAGATCCACAAGGTGGACGTGGGTGACGGAGTTGACGACGTCGCTGTACTCGTGTTGCACCATATGAAGGAGGTCTGACGCTCCCTTCTCGTGGAGGTCGAATAGTGCCATCACCGCTCCAAACCTGTCCCCCTTTCCAAGCATCAACCCCTTGTGCTCGTGCAGCAGAGCCCGGACTGCGTCTCTGATCGCCTCTGAACGGTTCGAGTAGGATGTGGATCTGACAAAGCCGTCTAGCTCTTGAAGGAGGTCCTGCGGAACGGATATACCCGTCCTCATGACCTTGGATGAGGGCGCCATCGCGCCATCAAGGTGATACCTCTTTAAAAAGGGTTACCAAAATCGTGTTACTAGCGGCCGTGCAGCACCATACAGCAAGCACAGTTAGCGGTACAGCTCACCTACTCATCACTTTTGGCGGAACTCCCGGGCCTTCGGCCTAAGCTCGGTACTATGGCATTTCCTGCAGTGGGTCGCCTTCATGGCATTTCGAGCGTAGCACTTCATGCAGATCTGCTTGAAGAGGAGGCGGGCCTCGGCCTCGGGGAAGCGTGCCATTGGATCGAAACAGGGAGCGACTGTTCATAAAGCCTTGCCCCCGTCTCCACCTAAGGTTATATGGCGACTGATGGGAATCCTCCGTTAATGCCTCGACGGAAGCTGAAAGAAGGCTGGCCCCGAGAGTTATTCGTGAAGAGGCCTGAACTCTTTGAGCCCTTTCTGGAGGCCCGTAAGGATATTGCAGAAGAGG
>JAJISG010000196.1 GCA_022848835.1 Thermoplasmatota archaeon
CCTGGGTCTTCACCAGATGGCTTCAAGACACCCTGGATGTGAGGCTGTACTTTCAGATCACCGATGATGAGAAGTTTCTCTTCAGGGACTTCGGGAGCCTCGAGGAGTCCACCAGAGTTGGTTATGAGAATGTCTTGGACATCATAGCCTTGGGCTTCGACCCTCGTAGGACGAGAGTCATTTTTGATACGAAGCTGATACGACGCCTCTACCCGCTGGCCCTGCGGGTGGCCCGTCGGATCACCTTTTCGACGGTCAAGGCGGTCTTTGGCTTCACTCCTTCAAGCAACGTGGGGGAGATTTTCTACACCAGTATCCAGGCCGTCCCCTGTTTCCTAGAATCCGTCCGCCAAGGGCGGAACGTCCCCTGCCTAATACCATGCGGCATCGATCAGGATCCCCACTTCAGGATTGCTCGGGACGTAGCGCCGCACCTAGGGTACTACAAGCCCGCCCTGATCCATAACAAGTTGATGCCCAGCCTGGAGGGGATGCAGGCCAAGATGTCGGCCTCCAGCCCAACTTCGGCGATCTTCCTCACAGAAGAGCTGGAGACGGCAAGGGAACATGTGATGGATGCCGTTACGGGGGGTGGGGCGACAGTGGAAGAGCATCGAAAGTATGGGGGGAAACCCGAGATCTGCCCCGTGTACCACCACTACGCCTACTTCTTCGAATGGGACGATGACCGTCTGAAGGAGGTGTACGACACCTGTCGAAGCGGGGCGAGGCTGTGTGGGGACTGCAAGGCGGAGCTGGGGGACAAGGTGGTCTCCTTCCTGGCGAACCACCAGGAGAAGCGGGAGAAAGCTCGAGACAGAATCCACGAATTTGTGATGACGGAGGAGGAGCTGGATGGTCCTGGGCCAGGTTAAACTCTCTGTCCTAGTGCGGGAAGTGATTTGAAGCGCGCAGACTCGAGCAATCTCACGTCAACTTGCTGACGTTGCCCTATTTTCGATTCCGTGCCTGGGAAAAAGGCTAAGTTAGAGCCCATCATTCCACTGCTGAATGGACCCGAGGGAGATAGCCGAGATGATAGGTCCCGGCGAGAGGGACCTCCTCCTTGCCCTGGGTGACGAAGGTGTCGTAGTGCCTGAGGAGCTGGTAGGACACGGGAGTCTGAGGGAACAGATCCAGGTGATGAATGCCGCCTCCTGGCTCAGGTCCAAGGGGTTGGTGAAGATCAAGGCGAGGCTGGTCCGCCACTACTCCCTTCGCGATCCTGTGTGGGCCAGTAGGCTGCTCCCAGAGAGGAGGGCCCTCAAGGTCCTGGAGCGGGAGCCGGAGCTTGAAGTGGAGGAGATGCGTCGGAGGGCCTCCCTGGAGGAGGACGAGTTGCGCATCGTCCTAGGTTGGCTCAAGAAGAAGAGGTGGGCGGATATCCGGCGGATCGGAGAGAGGACCGTTGTAGCTCTTCGGAAAGAGGGGAGAATCGCCGTCGATGTTCTGGGGCCTGATGAGCTGCTAATCCAGCGCTTGGCTCAGGAGGAGATTCAGGAGGGAGAGGCCGACCCTCAGGTCATCTCCATGCTGAAACAGCGGCAGGAGATTGTAAGGGAGAGGCGCGCGGTAGAGAGAACCATCGAGCTGACGAAGAAGGGAAGGCAGGTCTTAGACGTGGGACTGGAGGCTACTGAGGCCGTTGCTCAGCTCACACCTGAAATGCTTCAGTCGGGCAGCTGGCGAGACAGGCGCATCAGGAAGTACGACGTTACCGCCTATGCCCCTTCGTCCTATCGTGGCAAGGGACACCCCCTGACCTGGTACATCGAGAAGATTCGACGCATATTCTTGGAAATGGGCTTCTCTGAAATTGAGGGGGATTACCTGGGCCCTGCCTTCTGGTCCTTCGATGCCCTCTTCCAGCCTCAGGACCACCCTGCTAGGGACATGCTGGACACATTCTATGTGGAAGGAGGTCTGAGCTACGCTCTTCCCGATAAGAATGTGCTGAAGAGGGTGAGGGAGATGCACGAGCACGGCGGGGAGATAGGCTCCACAGGATGGGGATACAGGTGGGATCTGGAGGAAGCTAAGAGGGCGATAGTGAGGCCTCATACGACCGCCAATACCATTCGTTACCTTGCCGAGCATCCAGAACCGCCGCAGAAGGCTTTCATCGTCGGAAAGACCTTCAGAAGGGACGCGCCCGACCCTACCCATCTACCGGAGTTCCATCAGATCGAGGGAGTGGTGATGGAGGAAGGGGCCAATCTGGCGATGCTCATTGGGACCATAAGGGAGTTCTATCGGAAGATGGGGTTTGAGGAGGTTAGGTTCAGGCCGGCCTACTTCCCCTACACGGAGCCCAGCATGGAGCCCGAGGTGCTCTTCCAAGGACGGTGGATCGAGCTAGGTGGGTCAGGCATCTTCCGACCAGA
>JAJISG010000197.1 GCA_022848835.1 Thermoplasmatota archaeon
TCACTTCACGGTCATCTCTGTTCAGGCCAGGTCCTTGGAGTTCGCATGGCCATGGTGGGTTGCCGTGAGATAGGAATCGAAGAACCCAGAGGATGCAAAAAACTGCTGGTCTATGTAGAGATGGACCGATGCGCCACAGACGCCATCCAGGCCGTGACTGGCTGCTCCCTCGGCAAAAGAACCCTGAAATTCCTGGACTACGGAAAGATGGCCGCCAGCTTTATCAATCTGGAGACACAAAAGGCCTCCCGCGTGCTCGCAAAAGACAACGCAAGGTCCCTGGTCTCTTCATACATCACGGGCAACTCTAGCCCGCACGAGGCACAGATAGAGGCCTACACCATTATGCCGGAAGAGGCCCTTTTTCGCATCCGGCCCATTGAGATTCAAGTTCCCCAGGAGGACATGCCGGGCGTGAAAAGCGAACGACGGTTCTGCGAGCGATGCGGAGAGGGAATAAACTTCAAGCGTGAGATCAAATTGAATGGGCAAATATCCTGTATCCCGTGCGCTCGAGGAAGCTACCTTCCCCAGAATGGAAGGCAAGGTGCGACCCCATCATCTCCCAAGGTGATCCATGTCGTCGGTCCCAAAAAAAACGGCAAGACAACCTTGATTGAACAGCTCATCCCTGAACTCTCTCAGCGAGGTTACCGTGTGGGGACCGTCAAGCACCATCACTCCCATTCCCCTATTCAGATGGACCACGAGGGAAAAGATTCCTGGAGACACCGCAGGGCGGGGGCAAAGGCCATCGCTCTGGTATCCCCCTCTGAAGTTGCCGTAATACAAAATACCGACGAGGCCACTCGTTTGGATGAGGCGATCAATCTTCTCCGGGGTGTTGATATTGTACTAGTTGAGGGCTTCCACACAGAGGAGGGACCCAAGATTGAGGTGCGCCGAACCCTCCAGGAAGAGACCATAATCCATCAAAACAATGATCATCTGCTGGCCCTTATAGCTCCCGAAAATTATCACGGAGGGGCTCCAAGCTCCACACCGGCTAAGATCAAACTCTTGGCAGAGCTGATCGAGAAGCAAATCTCGGGACAGGCCTGGCACCCCTGAGATAAAACCCTACTAGATGATCAATATTAACAAACTCTTCCGCAGGCTCTCCATCAGGGCCAAGCTGGTGATCGCCTTCTGCCTGCTCGGGGTTGTTCCTGTAGCGGTTGTGGGAGGGTTCGGTGCGGTGCAATCCTTCCTCCTTCTGAATGACGCAATCCAGGATCGTCTCAAGGCCGAGGTGGGCATGAAGGCCCGACAGATCCAGCGCCTTCTCCACGAAGTGAAGGGAGACGTCCTTTTCCTGAGCCGTCTCCCCACCCTCCAGGCCCTCATCAACCTTCCGGTCAAGGACGGCGCCCAGCGTAAAATCCTGTTGAGCCGCCTCGGCGAAGAGTTTCTGGCCTTCTCCAAAGCTCATCAGGCATACCATCAGGTCCGATATCTAGACAAGCATGGTAGGGAGATCATCCGGGCTGACTATGACGGGAGGCGCTACTTCCTCGTCCCATCGAACCGCCTTCAGAATAAATCTGATCGTTACTACTTCAGGGAGGCCATGGCGACTCCCCCCGGAACCGTTTACCTCTCCCCCATGGACCTCAACATTGAGCAGGGGACCGTGGAAGTCCCACACAGGCCGGTAGTTCGCTACTCCGTTGCGCTCCAGAGTTCGAGGGGGGAGCCGGGAGGCATTGTGATCATCAACCTATACGCGTCCCACATTCTTAGCCAGATCCTGACAGTGGAAAGCAATAAGGGAGATGTCTCTCTGGCCAGTTCAGCAGGGTTTTACCTCTCTCAATCGCAATGGATTCGCTCAGGATCGAGCCCCACCGGCTCGGGTGGTATCCCATTCCCGGATTGGTTGGCCTCTTATTCGGAGCGGCTCACCCCTACCGCGGATCTATCCCGGTTGAACCCGCAAGGCTGGTTAACAAAAGACTACCCCTCGAACCTGGTGGCCTCCATTCTTTCGGGCAATGCAGGGGCCGTAGTGGAGCCTGGCCTGAGTGGCAGGATGGTGGCCTTCGCCCCAATCATTCCTCGCCAGGACCGTCAGGGAGAGTTCTGGGTCATTCTCCGTGCCTACCGAAAATCCGAGGTCCTCTCCTCCATCCGCTCCCTCCAGATCCTGGTTCTGGCGCTGGGCGGGGGAATTCTGCTCATCGCCCTCGGGATGGGTGTGGTAGCGGCCCGCCATTTTACCCGTCCCATCACTACGCTGATCCGAGGGGCTGAGGCAGTCGCCGCGGGGGACTTTGATCGCCCCATCCAGATTGAGACGAACGACGAGTTGGAAGACTTGAGTCATCAGTTCACGCAGATGGCCACTCACCTCAAGGAGCATGAGCGGCAACTTCAGGAGGAACGAGAGCGGGCCGAGCGGAAGGCTCAGGAGGCCCAGGCGTTGAACCGCATCGGGATGGAAGTGCTGGCGCTATTGTCCCTTCCGCAGATTCTCCAGCTCGTAGTGGA
>JAJISG010000198.1 GCA_022848835.1 Thermoplasmatota archaeon
ATAAACTGAAGGGAACAAAAAAAAGAAAGAGAAAAAGCGGGCAGATTTTCCGTCAGCTCAACAAGGTAATATATGTTGCCCCATTCTCCTCAGGAGCTTGATAAGATGCCGAGGTTCCCTTCGCAGGAGTGGATCGACGTCTTTATGCAGGAGCTGAATTCCAATGAAGAGTACGCGGAGGCGGCAAAGAACTGGGAAGGCGATTTCCTGTTTGTTACGAAGCCTGATGGCAACCTAAAGGAGGAAGTCACCTTCTATGTGGACTTGTGGCACGGAAAGTGCCGCTCGGCTCGCATGTTGACCCCGGAGGAAGATGTGAAGACAGCCTTCACGTATGAGGGGTCCTACGGTAACTGGATCAAGCTGATCGACGGGGAGATCGACCCTATTCGGGGGCTTCTCACAGGAAAGTTCAAGCTGAAAGGTAGCATGATGAAGGTGATGCGCCACACCAAGGCGGCCAAGCTCCTGGTAAAGACCGCCAGCCGAGTGCCGACAGAGTTCATTTGATGTCCTATCGAATCCTGATCACCGCTCTGGCTACCCTGCCCCTCTCCAGGTCCCTATACGCCTCGTTAACGGCCTGCCAGGTGTAGTAGCGACTGATGAGCTTACCGGGGTCGAGCCTTCCTGCTGCCACCAGGCTCACTAGCTGAGGTAGGTCCCTTCGGGGACTGTATCCAAGGCAGGCTATCAGGGAGAGGTTGTACATGGAGAACCCCATCATGTCGAGCGGCACTCTGGAGCCCATGGGATGGAGGCCGACCACGACAAGGCGTCCTCCTCTCCTGACAACCTCCATAGAGCTCTCCAGCTTGGGGCCAGGGATGGCTTCGATGGCCAGGTCCACACCCCTCTGATCGGTTGCCTCCAGAATCAAACCTACGGGGTCATCCTTTGAGGCATCGACCACATGAGTGGCGCCCAGCTCTCTCGCCCACTGAAGTTTCCTCTCCAGGATATCGATCCCGACGATGGTGGAGGCGCCGAAGAGGGTCGCCAGTTGGATGGCTGCGAGCCCCACTCCTCCACAGCCGAAGACCGCGATGCTCTCCCCAGGTCTCAGCCGGCCCCTGTTCCGCAGAGCGTTGTAGGAGGTTCCGTAGGCGCAGGACAGGACACTGGCCTCTTCAAGAGGAAGGTCCGCGGGCAGAGGGATTACTACGTGCTCCGGCACAGCTACAAACTCCGCCAGTCCTCCCTGTCGACCGGGAGTCAAACCGGGCATTTCCAGGTATCGGCAGAGGTTCTCATCACCGCGCGAGCAGTCGTCGCAGACTCCACAGGAGGCTATCCAGGAGACGATGACTGGGTCCCCTTCACTGAGCCCGTAGGGATTCCTGCAGTCGGGGCCGAAGCCCTCAACCCTCCCGGAGATCTCGTGACCCAATATGTGCCCCTCTTCCAGGGGCACAAAGTGCTCTCTCATAGCGTGCAGGTCGCTGTGACACGCGCCGCAGGCTTCCACTCTGACCAGGACCTCTCCACGCTCCGGAACGGGATCCTCTACATCCTCCATCGTCAGGCGCTTTCCGGGCCCATGATACACAACAGCTTTCAGCTACTTCCCCCAGGCCTGAAGGGACAACACAAGTATAAGAATGGTGTTTCGTCGACGGGTAGACCATGGAGTACAAGATGCTGATCGACGGTGGGTGGACAGAAGCCGCCTCTGGGAGGCGATCTGGAGTCATCGATCCATCCACAGAAGAGGCAATCGCCACCGTGCCTCGGGCCTCGAGGGAGGACGCGAGAGCTGCGATCGATGCGGCCCGAGATTCCTTCGACGGGGGGCCATGGCCTCAGATGCGGACGGATGAGAGAGGCGACGTGCTCGAGAGGCTAGCACGCCTTCTAGAGGAGAACGCGGAGGAGTTCGCTTCCCTTGAAGCCCTCAATGGGGGAAAACCCATTCGACAGGCTAGCTTTGGAGACATTCCAATGGCCATCGAACACACTCGCTACTTCGCCCAGCTCGCCAAGACTCTGGGTGAGGAGGTGGTGGAGCTTCCCGACATCGGTATCAAGAGCCGCGTTCTGAGAGAGCCGATAGGCGTCTGCACTGGCATTATCCCCTGGAACTACCCCCTTCTGATGGCGGTCTGGAAGATCGCCCCCGCCCTCGCCGCGGGAAACACGGTGATTCTCAAACCCGCCACATACACCCCGTTGACAGCCCTGGAGTATGCAAGACTGGCTATGAAAGCCGGCGTGCCGAGTGGTGTGTTGAACGTGGTGACCGGATCGGGGTCGGAGGTGGGAGAGGAGCTGGTTTCCAATCCGAAGGTCGATCGAGTGGCCTTCACCGGCTCCACCGAGGTCGGCCGGAAGGTCATGGCCATGGCGGCGTCTACGGTGAAGAAGGTTACACTGGAGCTCGGTGGCAAGGCGCCCATGGTCGTACTGGAGGATGCTGACATGGAGGAGGCGATACGGGGCACTCTCTTCGGAGCCTTCCTGCATCAGGGCCAGGTATGCCTGTCTGGGACGCGGCTCCTGCTGCCCTCTAGCCTCCACGATTCCTTCCTGAAGAGGCTCATCGAGAAAACCAAGTCCCTCCGGCTGGGTCCCACCTCCTCTTGGGAGACGGACTTGGGTCCCCTGATCTCCGAGAGTCAGAGGGAAGGAGTGGAGGGATACATCGCTGGTGGACTGGGAGATGGAGCTCGATTGGTGCACGGTGGTCGAAGGCCAGAAGGCCTCGAGAGGGGTTTCTACCTGGAGCCTACCATCTTCGACGATGTTACGTCGGACATGACCATCGCTCGAGAGGAGATCTTCGGTCCGGTGCTATCGATCTTTGCCTACGATGGCCCTGAGGAGGCTGTGGATCTGGCAAATGCCACCACCTATGGCCTAGCCGCTTCGGTTTGGTCCAGCGACCTCAAGAGAGCGGAGGAGGTGGCCCGCAGGATAAGGGCTGGTACGGTGTGGGTGAACCACCATCACATCCTGAGTTGCGCTGCCCCTCACGGTGGGTACGGACAGTCAGGCATTGGACGAGAGCTGGGGATCTGGGGTCTCCATGAATATACAGAGCTCAAACATCTCTTCCTGGACGAGTCGGGTGAAGCGATGAAAGATGCCTTTGGCTTGGTTTCGCCGGAGTAGAGTCCGCAAAGAAAAGGCAAAATAGGTGCTCGGGGTATGAGAGCTAGTCGCTCCCGTGGTGTAGTCCGGTCAAGCATTGGGGCCTCTCGAGGCCTCTATTAGGCTAGGGAAAGCCCCTGACAGGGGTTCAAATCCCCTCGGGAGCATCCCTCACTTCGCAAGATAAGCTTCTACAGCGTCTAGGCGGATCTGCGCCTCGACGCCGTCCCTGTACGGCTTGAACCCCAGCCTCCTGTTAATAGAGAGCATGGCCGCGTTGGAAGTGGCGTTACCGGTGATGACAATCTTGACCTGAGGGAACTCCTGGCGGACCCGAAGGAGCATGGCCGCTTTCACCCACTTTCCCAAACCCCGTCCCCTGTAGACATCCTTCACCCCGGTCATGTACTGGTGAATCAGTGTCTTCTCCTCGGGAAAGTAGCCCATGACCGTTAGGCCGCCGATCTTCCCACTGGCCTCCTGTGTGATTGCCCTCAATAGGGTGCCGTCTGCGTTTACAAACGAATCCACCCTCTCTTTGAGAATCTCCGGGGTGACGAACTCGTCTCCGACCTCGAGATCACCGCGGGGCTCTTGATTGGACACCTCCTGAAGGACCTCACAGAAATCTTCGACCAGTGCGTCATCGAGGTAGTTAGTGAAGAACCGCAGCGTCGTATTCGGGGATCGCTTCTGACCTTCCTCGACCCACCTCTCGATCATATCCCAGTCCACCTGGTCTAGGTGCAGTCGGCTCTCGCGCCATCGCTGTGCCACCTGCCCGCCCATAGCCTCGATAAAGCCCCTCCCGTCCGCCTCTTTGGTCCCCCCCACGAGGAGGGTCCGCCCGCGCTCCCGGGCGATCTCCACGGCCTTTGCCAGCAAGGTCCTCCCGATGCCCTGCCGGCGGTGGGGAGCGAGGATCTCCACGTCGGCCCATGCCATGTGTCCATTCGTCTCGTGCGTGAGGGCGCCTTCCCGGGTCACATCGATCCCGACCCAGCCGAGGAGGGCGTCCGGCGCCTCCTCCTCTATGGCGGCGAAGTACAGCGATTCCCACTCCGGGTCCCGCCGCCTCATCAACTTCTCCGTCGTGCGATCGTCCAAGAGAGGGTCGTCGGGATCCCGCTCCTGATGTCGTACACGCCTGAACCTGTGGTACATCGCCCACTCCCTCTCAGAGGCCAATCGGGGGGCGAAGGGGAGAAGCTGAACGGTCATTCACTCCAACACCGCTCGGCGGCTATCTAAGGTCTTGGTGGAAACCCGAAGCAGGAGAAAGTTGGCGTCTCCTCGAAGTTTGAAGGATCCGTTCTTCTGCAGATTTTCCCACTTCAGACGGACCTCCGCGCCGCTCATCTCGCTGAGCCTCTTTGAGCGAGTTAGAGGAGTATAATAGACTATTCCGCCCAGGTTTTTCTTCGCCTCCAGTATCTCTACAACAGACAGTGTCGTGGGACCCACCACTCAA
>JAJISG010000199.1 GCA_022848835.1 Thermoplasmatota archaeon
CATGAGGCGGCACAACCGGGCCAGGATGCGCAGCCTCTCTATGGCTGTCATCTCCGAGTCCCGGGCGGTGTTCTCGTACCAACGCCTAACGTCCTCGTCTTCGAGGAGATCCTTGGAACTCATGTATCCCTAATGGGAGCCTGTCTACTTAAGGATTCGCATGAGATTATCAAGCGGGCCTGCGGGGATTCGAACCCCGGTTGGGGGCTCCGGAGGCCCCAGTGATATCCAATGCAGTCCTGAAGCCAGGATGTCTACACCACAGGCCCGCAATCCTGGTTGTGAGTACAATGGGTATGAGATATACATTATTCTTCATGAGTAGCATCGCGCTCTCTGAGCGCCACGGATGCAGGGGGGTCGACGATCAATCGGTGCGAAGGTTGGAAACCTGAAAGCAGTGCAGTGCGGATATCACTACTCTTTCCTGCCCTTCTTCTTGAATTCAGTATAACCACAGCGGCCGCATGAGAGACGATCTGAGTGCTCGGCGAGGAACACACCCGCCCCACATTTGGGGCAGGATGAACGCTTCCGATTCAGCGCTCCATCCACGACTCCATATAGCTCTCTTTTTGACACTATTCAGCCTCCAGTAGCCCGTTCCTCTTCAGTACGTATTTCCGTTCCACGCGAGATGCTTCTTCCAGGGAGTCGTATACCTTAGCATATCCCCCAGCCTCCCTCTTGCCGAATTCCGGGATGATGTAGTCGATGACCACAGCCTTATCCTTGAGTTTGAGAAGCTTCTCCAAGGCCAGACGCACAGAGTCCCTACGAGGGGTAGGCCCCTCATCAAAGCGCAATGTGAATTTGACCTCTAAACGGCTCAGGAGTTTGTTCTTCTGCTTGGAGAGCACCTCAACTTCCATTAACTACCTCCATTCTCGAAAGAATATCATCGACCCTCGATTTCGCCTCACTGTCGGCTTTCACCAGAACCGCTCCCTGTCCGGGAAGCCCGTAGACGATGGTGAAGCCATCGGGTGCAAGGGCGATGGCCGGAAGAGTCACCAGGTCCTCCTCACCGTGAACCCGGATAAGAAACTTCGCAGGTCGCCGAAACGACGTCTCCAGGGCCCTCCACACCCCGGGCGATATGTGAGCGGGAGGATTTTCGACATCGATAACCTCCGCCTTCTCGATGAACGGGTAGTTCATCACGTGATTGACCGGACGCCTCTCTATTCTGAGATCGACGACAGCCACCTTTGGCTCGACATCGGCGTCCAGTGTCTTCATGGAGCAGTAGTCACCCACAGTCACCAAGCGATCCAGTCCCCTTACCTCTCTCGCGAAGGCCGCTTCATCAACAGTCCTACCAAGCGGAGTCCTAAGCTCCCTCCTCATGGTGTCTGGCAGCCTTAGGTGCCTACCGAACCTTGAGGGCATACCTTCCGTTAGCATTGATCTCCATCTTCTTTGCGATTTCCGATTTGGTGTGATCGATTATGATAACGTATCCCTGCCAATCCTTGGATGTCTTTCCTCCGCATCTCGCACAGACATCGTCTTCGGTTATGGAGGAGCAATTCTTACAGGCCTTGATAATCTTCGGCACCTCTACGCCTTCTTTGCCTTTTCCATCTTCTTCTCTCGATCCTCTTTCAACCAATCCCACTTGCCCAGAGTCGGTTGTCTCATGGTCAACCCGATCTTGCTCTCCCGAGGATTTCTCTCGTTCAGGCTCACGGTGACAATTCTTGATCGAACTCTATCTCCCAAACGGAGGTCCCGCTTCGTGTCCTTCCCGATGAGCCTCTGGTTCTCCTCGTCCACGTCCACCCGGTCGTCCATTATCTGGCTTATGTGGAGGAGCCCATCCAAGGGACCGAAACGAATAAATGCCCCAAACTTGAGCACCTCGACTACTAATCCGTCCACGATCTCTTGCATAGAAGGACGGAATACGAGTGCATCGAACCTCACCTTCTGATAGACTGCGCCATCGCCATGAACGATACGCCCATCCCCTACCCTCTGGATGTTGGAGGCCACGAGGGTCAGACCACCCTCTTCCCCAATCTTGCCCTCCAGGGTTGCCCTTGTCAGCTCCTTTGCGACCTGGTCAAGGTCCTCCCCTAGCTTTTCAGGGGGGATCCTCACGACATCCTCCATGGTCACTTTCAGATACATTACGGCACTCCAGGGGCTAAGATTCGAATAGCCCTACTAGCATCCTCCCTGATCTTGCCAGCAGAGCAGAACCTCGGCCTTTGTGGGTACGAAGAACCTGGGGGTTATGAAGTTATCGGGATACTCCTGGAGGGTCACACGAAGAGAGGGGCAAGGACGAGAGTTATGGTACTTAGGAGTTTTACTAGAATATGAAGAGAGGGTCCAGCGGTGTCCTTGAGAGGATCTCCCACGGTGTCCCCCACTACGGAAGCCTTGTGAGTGTCTGTGCCTTTGCCCCCATATAGACCGGATTCCACTAGTTTCTTGGCATTGTCCCATGCCCCTCCCCCTGTGTTGAATACTAGGGCCAGGATCACGCCAGCGATGGTGCCTACCAGGAGGGTCGCACCGACAGCCTCGGCTGCTAACCCTGTAGGCCTGAGAAGAATGCCCACGAGCACCGGACCTGCCACGGCAAGGATGCCAGGGGGAATCATCTCTCTAAGGGCACCCCGCGTGCAGATATCCACAGAACGGGCGTAGTCAGGTGGGTGAGTTCCCTTCATAATTTCAGGGTCCTCCCGGAACTGATCTCTGACATCCTCGATGATGTACGAGGCCGCCCTCCCCACGGCCCGAATGGCCAGGCCACTGAAGAGAAACACCAGGATGACGCCCACAATGGCTCCCACGAAGACTGTTGGCAGCGCTAGGTTTATGGAGATCTCTGGGGACAGGCCCTTGGCCTCTCGCAGGATTCTCACCTCTTCCAGGTAGGCCGAGAACAGCAGGAAAGCGGCCAGGGCGGCACTTCCAACGGCATACCCCTTCGTCAAAGCCTTCGTCGTGTTTCCAGCGGAGTCAAGTCGATCCATTCTGACCCTTACCTTCTCACCCTTGCCAGACATCTGAACTATGCCAGCAGCGTTATCGGCAATCGGACCGAAGGTGTCCATCGCAAGGATGTAGGCCGCGGTGGAGAGCATCCCCATGGTGGCTATGGCCGTGCCATAGAGGCCTCCTATGGGGATCAGAGAACCGCCGATGGCGGTTGAGAGGCCCGTAGCCTCTCCAAGGTAGAAGGAGAGGAGGATGGCCGCCGATATCACGATTCCGGGTACTGCCACAGCCTCGAGTCCGACAGAGAATCCAGAGATTATGTTGGTGGCTGCCCCGGTCTGGGAAGCTTTCGCTATCTCCTTCACCGGGCGGTGGCGGGCCTCCGTATAGTACTGGGTGATGTAGACGAAGGCCAAGGAAGTCAGTATTCCAACCAGGCCACAGAGGAAGAGGAGGAACCACACGGAGGGGCGCAGGATGTCCCGGAATGCCTCCAGCGGGCTTAGCATCTGCCAGGAGACGAGGGCAAATAG
>JAJISG010000002.1 GCA_022848835.1 Thermoplasmatota archaeon
TAATCAAGGAAGTTCCTGCCAAGGAAACTGTAACCGTAAGTTTCGTGGCAGGGCGCCTCGGAAGCTTCACGTTCAAGTGCCAGATTGTCCTGGGAGAACATCTCTTAGAAAGGGGAACTTTGACCGTCATTGAGTAGTTGAGCGAACCCGTAGGTTCGAGGCCATGAGTCAGTGCTTGGGATGGTTGACCCCTCACCTCCTGTGAATCAAAGACGCGTCGAAGCCAGCCAGTGTTCGGACTGGAGCCTCTACTGGTGGGTCCTAGGGGCGGGGTTCGCATCCCGGACTACATCTGAGTCGCCAACTTCGCTCGCCTTGCCATCAGCTCCACGTAATTCCGGAGGCTTACGTATTTCACCGACGGATTGTTGCCGATCGGCGCCAGCCCCAACAGGAAATAGTGCGGATTCTCTTCGACTCAACACCAGATACCTCCCTGCATAACCAATCAACCTGTAAACGAAGACGACAACAGCACTGAGCAGCAACACACCGAAGAGAATCTCCCCAATGAGGATCATCTGATAGAGGAGCCAGGCATGAAACGCAAGCAGCACAGCGAGCAGGGGCCCATAGATTCGAATTCTGCTGAGTTCCGCTGTTGGGTCCTTGGGCACCGAAGTTACGGGCCCTCTTCTATAGAGGTTCCAGTAGTGAACGATTCGCCAGGCAAAGATGGTGATTGCCACAACTAGCAGAGCTGCAAGGAGCGTATCGCCTCTAGCGACCATTCGTTGCAGCAGCCAGATGTGAAAGGCCAAGAGGGCCGCAAAAGTCCCTGAAAGAATGAGAGCTTTGTGGCTAGTATCCATGGCTCCTCGTCCCTCAAAAACCCCCCGAGTATTAAGGCCTTCTCCATATGGCCTTCCGTCAATCGGTATGGGACGACTCGGCCTCGAATCCACTGGTTATGCAAGCCTGCGCATCACCCTTGGCTCTGTATGTCAGTACAGCTCCCTCAGCATGACGCGTGGATCCAGAGGTCCCGCTCCAAGGCTAGAAGAGTCCACACCGCTTGCAGATTCCTGCCCCATTACAGGAAGGGCATCTGCTCCGAAACAGTAAAGCCGAGACCTCGCCCGCACCTTGGCAGTCCGGGCATACACCACTATCGCCGCATTGAGCACACGACCGGACAATCCTCTCCCGGGCATACAGAAGCTCGTCGTTCCCAGGATGAATCTCCAAGGCCTTCTCGAACAGTCGCATTACATCTTCCCTCATGCCTTTCCTGTCCATCCTGTCCAGGACTCCTGCCTTTAACATCAGCGCCTTGGCATTTGTGGGATCCACAGCAAGGACCTTGTCCAGGCTCGTAACCGCCAGGTGGAAGGCGGTCCTCACCTCTGGGCTGTCCTGATAGGAGGGCCGCTCGCGCTTGACCATGGCCCTGACCTCGTCACGCCTCATATCCCTGGCCTTGCGAGAGAGCTTAACGCCATCTGCCAACAGGATCTGTTGGTAGAAATCGCGGACTCTTTCGTGGTCGGGGCTGAGGGCATACCCCCTTTCGATGGCCTTCTTCGCCTCCTCAAACCTACCATCCTCCAATGACCTCTGAGCATTCACCAGAAACGAGGTCACATCTCCCTCAGGCACGTCTTCTCTAACGCCTCTTCCGTATATAATCCTTGAAAGCAACCCAGAAGCGACAGTACCCCTTTCGAATGCGCGGATACTGCATCCCAGGAGAGAGTAAAACTAGCCTCGCGAGAGGATCAGCCCTCCGGAGCAGCCATGATCCAATGATAGGATCTCTCACTGAGGACGACCACCGCGAAAAGGGATAGGCTCACGACGGCGATGGCTCCCCCAGGAGGCCAGTCGAAGAGAAAGGCCAGAAAAACGCCGCCAACCGTGGACACAAGGGCGAAGACGACGGCTAGGCCTAGAGACTGACGGAAGCTGCGGGCGATGTGCTGGCTCGCTGCAGAGGGCACTACGAGCAAGGCTGACACCAGAAGGACGCCGACAATCTTGATGGAGGCTACTACCGCTACAGCGGTCAGCACCGCGAACAAAATGTTCAGGCCGTGGGCGGGAAGCCCGCTCGCCTCCGCCGTCTCCTCGTCGAAGGTGAGGTAGAGGTACTCTTTGTAGAGCCCTACAACGACGACCATGAGAACGGCCACGAGGATGGCGAACAACAGCACGTCCTGCCAGGTCACAGTGAGGATGCTTCCGAAGAGAAAGCTGAGCAGGTTGATGTTGAAACCGCCGGCAGCGCTGGCGATGATGATTCCGAGGCCCAGACCCCCGCTCAACACGATGCCCAGCGCGGCATCGCCCCTGACGATTCCGCGGTGCTCAAGGATGTGGATTATCACCCCGCCAACCACGGCTGAGAGTAGTGCAAAGTAGAAGGGCGACACGCTGAAGAAGATGCCAAGGGCAACACCTCCAAAGGATGCATGGGCGAGGGAGTCTCCCAGCAGCGACATCCCTCGGAGGATGATGAATGTGCCCATGACCGCGGCGGCCACTGCCACCAGAACCCCGGCGACCAGTGCCCTCTGCATGAAGCCGAAGAGCAGGGCGTCTAGTATGGTCACAATCTTCCCCCTAGTGGATATGCGTCGCGGCGGCGAAGGGCGTCCCGTAGGTCTGAACCAGTTGATCCGCCGTGAGTCCTTCGGCCGCCGACTGGTGGCAGACCAGTCTTCTGTTTATGCAGGCCACCGTCTTCGCGATTCGGAGCACAGCGCCCAGGTCATGGGTTGCGAGAAGGATTGTAAGACCCTGCTCATCATTGAGCTCCTTGAGGAACCTGTAGAACTGTTCCTGGGTTCCTGGATCCACGCCCGCCGTAGGCTCGTCGAGTATGAGGAAGTCTGGCGTCGAAGCTAGAGCGCGCGCGATGAGGACTCTCTGCTTCTCTCCGCCTGAAAGGTCTCCGATTCGTCGCCGACTCTTGGCGGTCATGCCGACCGTTTCAAGGGCTGAGTCGATGGCAGCCCTGTCCTCAGTAGAGAGGAATCGAAACATTCCGCGACGGACCACCCTGCCCAAGGATGCCACCTCCCACACAGAGGCGGGGAACCTGGGATCGAAGTTCGTGGCGTGCTGCGGTATGTAGCCGATGCGATACCAATCCACAAAATCGGTGACATCCACCCCGAACAGCCTGACAGTCCCCGTGAGCGGCCTGAGGACTCCCATGACTGCCTTGATCAGGGTTGTCTTGCCCGCCCCATTCTGCCCAATGAGAGCGACGAAGTCGCCTGTCGGTATCTGAAGGGATATGTCTTCGAGTACCTGAGTACCGTTGAGCTGAATTCCTACCTCTCGAACATCAACTACGTTTCTCACGAGCATCTCAACCCGATGCGGAGGTTTGTCAGGTTATTCCTCATGATGGAGAAATAGGTTCGGTCCGATGATGCATCAATGGACGTCAATCCTTCGACCGGATCCAGAGGTAGTGTCTTGCCGCCAATCTCTTCAGCAACTACATCAGCAGCCCCTGCAGCGACCAGGGGCTCCGTATAGATGATGGTGAGATTGTACGTCAAGGCGTAGTCGATGAGTGCACGAATGCGGGCGGGACCCGGCCCTACTTCTGGATCTAAGGAGATGGACTCCAAGGTGAGGTTGTACCGGCGGGCGAAATAGGTGAAAGCGGCATGAGACGCGATAAACGTCCGGAACTCGCATCCCTTCAAGCCCTCTAGGATCTCTGCATGAAGCGCTTCAAGGTCAGCCAAGAGGCCTTCAGCACGTTCTCGATATCCTGCCTCGTAGTCAGGATCGATCTGGATCAGCGCATCCCGTATCTTGGGGACCTGCTGCTGAGCCATGATCGGATCCAACCAGATGTGGGGATCGATCCTGGGTATCTCACCCGTCTCCAGCGTTACCAGGTCGCGACCCTCCGAAGTCGCGACCGCAGGCGGAGCCTCCGGGACAGCGGCGAGTAGCTCAGGAATGAAGGTCTCGAACCGCGCGTGAATGTATACTACCAGATCGGCGGCAGCCACCGATAACACGTCCCCGGGACTCGGCTCCCAGTCATGGGGCTCAACCCCAGGCGGCACCAGGGCCTGAACCCTTACATCGGTCCCAACGAGACGTGTAGTGAACTCCTGTAGTGGATAGAATGATGTGATGATGGAGAGCCTGGCAGGGGGTTCCTGTTCCGGGAGGAGGGCGACGAATGCGGCGCTGACGAGGGTAGTAAGAACCACGGCCAGTCCAATCACGACCCCAATCCTCTTGGTCCGCGTTAGGGTCATTCGACCCTAGTACCCGCAGCTCGTTATTAAGTCCTTTACATCTCTCCAGGATGAAGATCACACGCCTTGTTAGCGATTAGATCCGCTTGGCTCGCGACGTTCTGCCATGGAGAGAAGGGCCTCCACCCGGCGGTGACCAGAGGGATGAGTGTAGAGGAGAGCTTCCACGACAGCAGGAGGGGTCGCGTCCGAGAGATTCTGGTTGTGGAGCTTGATCAGCGCGCTGGCCAGGCTGCGAGGGTGTCCACTCAGAGAAGCCCCTATGATATCGGCCCGAGACTCTCTTCTGCGAGAGACGTATCTGCTCAGGGGGCCAGTTGCAGTCCGGAAAAGGATGGCGAACAGGGCGAAAAGGGGCAGATTTGCAATTTGTGAGAGGCCTGATATCCCGAAGTGAGACATGGTGGACCTGACGAAGAGGTCTGAGAGGAGGAGAGCCACGAGAGAAGTAGAGGCCGAAAGGAGGAGGTAGAACGCAGAGTCACGTTGGACATGGTGGGCGAGTTCGTGAGCCAAGATGCCCTCCACCTCGTCTGTCGTGTAGTTCCTCAGGATGTGGTCGCTCAGGAGAATCCTCCTGGTGTGACCCAGCCCCGCCAGGGCCGCGGTGCCGCGCTCCGTCTTGGGACTGGACCTGACCTCGTAGACGCCCATCACCTTGACTCCCGCTCTATCCGCCAGATCCTCGAGTCTCTCCACCACATCGGTGTCCTCCATTCTCCTCACCCTGTAGAAGAGGGGCAGGAAGAGGACCGGGGCAACATAGCCAGCGACGAGCGTAAAGCCCACGCTCAGCATCCAGAAGACGAGCCACCAGAGGGTTCCGAAGTTGCGTATGGACCAGTAGAGAGCCTCTATGGCCACGACGGCGAAGAGGAGACCGAATGCCAGGGACTTCATGCGATCTCCGGCCCAGGAAGGCCAGGATTGTTTTGTCAGACCGTACTTTAGGTCAGACTGCCTCCCTACGACTCGAATTGGTAGGGACAGGACGTTCAGGAAGACATATGCCACAGACACATAGAGGGCGACGATGAGCCAGGGGCTGGAGTTCGAGTTGTGGGCCCAGGACTCGAGGCGGAGAGAGATTCCCGAAGGTAGTGAGGCGAAGGTAAGCGTGGAGAAAAACGCAAGGGAAAGAAGGCTGAGAAGAATTGCCTCTCTTTGATACCTTTTGGCTAGGAGCTGTTTCGCCTCGTCAAACTCGAGGTCGTCCTCGGGGTCATCACCCATCATGATGATTATGACTGTATGCCCCTTATCCCCTTGCCATCGCCGAAAACCGCGGAAAATTGGGGCCTGCCAATTCCTGCCGCGGAAGGTTTAAATCGACCCCTAAGTTAGGTCTGCCGCCAATGGTTGCGAAGCTAGAGGCCCTCGAAAAGGTGAGGGAAGCAGAGAAGCAGGTCAGGGAGATGAAGGCCCGCTCAGAGGCCGAAAAGGAGAGGATGCTCAAGGAAGCCAAGGGGGAAGTCCTTACCCTAGAGGAGGAGCTCCGGAACAAGGCGGACAGACGGACTCAGAAGATTCTAGAGGTCGCCAGGAAGTCCATAGAGGGGGAGCGGAAGAAGATCCTTGAGAAGGGAGACAGGGAGGCTGAGAGGATCAAGTCGTCGGCCACCGATAAGGTCGATGAGGCGGTAGAACTGCTCCTCAAGAAGTTCGAGGAGGCCATCTATGCTGAGAC
>JAJISG010000020.1 GCA_022848835.1 Thermoplasmatota archaeon
CAATAGTCAGAGCAGGAAGATACCTTACCGTCGACTCCCCACAGGGAAGGAGTATGAGTCCCCTTCTGAGAGCCTCCTCGAGGAGTGCGTCCCTCTCCTTGACAGCGGGTTCCTTGGTCTTTTGGTCCCTGACAAGCTCAGTGGCACGCATGAGTCCCACGCCACGGTTGTCCCCCATGATTGGCCAGCGTTCCCGCATCTCCTCAAGCCTCTTGTGTGTCCTCTCTCCCAATACGATTGCCCTCTTCAGGAGGCCTTCCTTCTCGATGGTCCGAAGCGTAGCGAGTCCTGCGGCGCATGCGACGGGGTTTCCCCCGAAGGTGTTGCTATGAGCGCCCTTCACCCCAAAATCCAGCCTGGCGTCGAAGACCAGAGCCCCTATGGGGAGGCCCGATCCCAGACCCTTAGCTATCGCAATTGCATCTGGTACCACTCCTGTATGTTCAACGGCGAACATCGCCCCTGTACGACCGATCCCAGTCTGGACCTCATCGGCGACCAAGAGGATACCGTTCTCCCTCGCTATCCGTTCGACCTCGGCAGCCCAGCCAGGAGGTGGGACAATGTAGCCTCCTTCGCCTTGGATAGGCTCGAAGAAGAGTGCCGCAATGTCTTTCGGCGGGATCACACTCATAAAGTACTCCTCCTCGATGATCTTGGCACACCAGAGGTCGCATTCTGGATAGGTGAGTCGATAGGGACAGCGGTAGCAGTAGGCGTAGGGCACGTGACTCACTCCCGGCATCCACGGGAAGAACCTCTCCCTCTGTACCGCCCTGCTGGCCGTCAGGGCTAATGAGCCCATGGTTCTGCCGTGGAAGGCGTTCAGAAAAGCGAGAAACTGCTTCCCTCTCCTGTTCCAGCGAGTCAGCTTTATCCCCGCCTCGATGCTCTCCGTCCCCGAGTTTGTGAAGAACACCTTCTTGGGGAAATCCCCAGGGGTGAGTCTAGCGAGCGTCTCCGCTAGATCGACCTGAATCTGGTAATAGAAATCGGTCCCTGCGAAGTGCCAGATCTCCTTGAGCTGAGCCTCCACCGCCTCCAATACATCCTCGTTGATGTGTCCCAGGTTCGTGACACCGATCCCGCAGGTGAAATCTATGTAGAGGTTCCCATCCACATCCTCGATCACGGAGCCAGTCGCTCTCTTCACAGCCAACGGGAGGGTCTTGGTGCTGGTCGCGAGGTATCGGTCATCCCTCTCTATGATCTTCTTTGCACGGGGGCCAGGCGGTGGTTCGCTGATGCGAGGGACCTTCATGGTCTTCCCGTGCGTGAGAAGGTGGAGCCTCATAAAAGCCTTGTGAGACACCTCTACAGCACTGCAGGGATGGTTAATCCTAGGAGTACTAGGAGGGTGGCCGTCAGGGAATTACGTAATGCAGCCCAGTTTCTGTGATGAAAGGGTATTCCTATCCGCCAATTCTGAACATCTTTGTCCCGCAGACGGGACACGTTCCCTTGGTGGCAGGCTTGTTGTTCTTCATCACAATTCGCATGGGGTTCTGCATCTCCCGTTTCGCTCTGCACTTAACGCAATAGGCTGTTACCATAGCTAACCCGCACCCCGATTTACCTTATCCGTTATTAAAGCTTCGTCGAAATTCCCGAGAAAAGGCCTCTGGTGGGCCGACAAAGGTTTAATACGTCTCCTTCCTAGTGACAAATTCGATGTGCGTTATGGATATCATCCGCTCCTGCAAGCTGCTTATCCCTCCGGTCACGCTGATGCCTTGGGAGCGTCTGAGGCCGACACTTTGGGGAAGGGGAGAATGACGCTCATCGAGGATATGACGATCAGGAAGGTTTTAGATAGTCGAGGCACCCCCACGGTTGAGGTGGATATACACACGACCTCTGGTTTTGGCAGGTTCTCATCTCCTGGTGGTGCAAGCACCGGGGTCCACGAGGCGGTAGCCTATCCTGAGGGGGATCTGAACCTCGCCCTGGAGAGGTTTGAGTCCGAGGTGGTCCCGAGGATCATCGGCATGGACTCCGTGTACCAGGAAGAGGTAGACGGTTCCCTTCAGGAGGCGGATGGAACTGTGAATTTCTCTTTCATAGGAGCCAATGTGGCCGTTGCCACCTCCATCGCCGTGGCCAAAGCCGCAGCATCCGCACTGGATCTCCCGCTCTACCGATACCTGGGCGGCATGCTGGCCAATAAGCTTCCGAGGCCTTTCGGTAACCTCATAGGCGGTGGCCGGCACGCCCCCGGAGGCACCGTAATCCAAGAGTTTCTCTGCGTCGCGCTGGGCCCCACCGCCAAGGAGTCCATCATCGCCAATGCCCAGGCCCACAAGAGGGTCGGAGACAGTCTCAGGGAGCGTCTACCTGAAACTACGGTGGCGAAGGGGGATGAGGGTGCATGGGCTAGCCCCATCGAAGATGAGGAGGCCTTGCGCCTGGTGGCGAGAGTGTGCAAGGAGATTGAGGATGAGGTGGGTTTCCCGTGCAGGCCTGCCCTGGACATGGCCGCTTCGGAGTTCTACAAGGATGGGGAGTACGTTTATAGGGACAGGACCCTGAGTCCAGAGGAGCAGGTGGAGTACGTGGCACGGCTGGTGGAGAAGTACGAATTGTATTCTGTGGAAGATCCCTTTGAGCAGGATGACTTCGCGGGGTTTGCCCGATTGACCAAGATGGTCGGCGATCATTGCCTGATAGTGGGTGACGACCTCTTCGTAACCAACGTGGACAGGATTAGGAAGGGTGTCGAGACGGGAGCCTGCAACGCGGTTCTGATAAAGCCGAACCAGATCGGAACACTCACCAGTACCTGGCTGGCGGTCGATTATGCTCATGAGAAGGGCTTCAAGACCGTGATTTCCCACCGCAGCGGCGAGACGACCGATGAGGCCATTGCCCATCTGGCCGTGGCCTTCAGATGTGAGGGGATGAAGTTCGGGGCTGTCGGAGGGGAGAGAATAGCCAAGCTCAATGAGCTGATACGGATCGAAGAGGAGTTGACCTAGGATATGGCTCCAGTGGATGACAAAGCCCCCGAGCAGGGCCTCCTGATCCCGGAGGACCTGTACCTGACTAGTGGCGTTCACATCGGAACTCAGCAGAAGAGCGCTGATATGAGGCCCTTCATCTACAAGGTGAGGACCGATGGCCTGTATGTCTTGGACATTAAGAAGACCGATGAGAGGATCCGACAGGCAGCTAGGTTCCTCGCCACCTGCGACCCTGAGGATATCCTCGTCGTAGCGGCGCGCCAGTACGGCCAGAAGCCGGCTCGAGTCTTTGCCTCAACCATTGGATGCCACGCCTTCCCAGGTAGGTTTGTTCCGGGAACTCTGACGAACCCTCAGCTCCCCCAGTACAAGGAGCCCAGGGTCATTCTTATCACGGATCCAGCAGCGGATCAGCAGGCCCTGAGGGAAGCGGTGAAGGTGAGGACTCCCGTGATAGCCCTCTGCGACGCGAACAACGAGACCAAGTATGTGGACCTGGTGATACCCACCAACAACAAGGGAAGAAGGGCGTTAGCGACTGTCTACTGGCTTCTAACTAGGGAGTACCTCAGGGAACGGGGACTCGCCAAGAAGGATGAGGATTTCGAGATGGCCATTGAAGATTTTGAGGCCATCCTGTAGGTGTGAAGGTGAGGAGGCCTGCCGTCGCTGGTCAGTTCTACTCGGAAGAGAGAGAGGATCTGGTGACGGAGATTGAGGCATGCTATTCGGGGACCATGGGGCCCGGTGTCCTTCCCGACAGGATCGGAGAGGGGAGGAGCCTGGCGGGCCTGGTGGTTCCTCATGCAGGGTATGTGTACTCAGGGCCAGTCGCGTCCCATGCATATCTGGCCCTAGCGAAGGATGGACTGCCAGAGTGCTTCGTGATCTTGGGACCCAATCACACAGGACACGGTATGCCGCTAGCTCTTGCCATGGATGATTTCGAGACCCCCCTTGGGGTTGCTCGGATCGACAAGGAGTTGGCTGATGACCTGGCCAAAGGGGCCCTACAGAAAGATGAGGAGGCCCATCGCTACGAGCACTCCATCGAGGTTCAGCTCCCCTTCCTTCTTCACCTGAAAGAGGAGCTGAAGTTTGTGCCTATCTGCATGGGTGCCCAGGACTTCGAATCGGCGAAGATGGTGGGTTCTCTTCTTGCAGATGCCTTACAGGACAGGGATGTCGTCATCATCGCCTCTACAGATTTCTCCCACTACGTCCCCAGAGAGGTGGCAACAAGCAAGGATAGAATGGCCATCGATAGAATTCTGGCAGGGGATCCCCGCGGACTCTATGATGTTGTCATGGAGCAGAATGTGACCATGTGTGGTTATGGTCCCGTGATGGCCACCCTCGTAGCTCTAGGCAGAACGAAAGGAGAGCTGTTGAAGTATGGGACCTCTGGGGATGTGCATCCAATGCGGGATGTCGTGGGCTATGCCTCGATCACTCTGGGGATGTAGACTCCTCAATCCAAGAGAGATAACTCTCCAGACCCGTCTCCACAGCATACGAGACAATGCAGGGTACCTCGTATGAGTGTAGCCTCCTGATCTCACTCACGGCTTTCTCCACGAGAGAGCCCATGGTCTTCATGATGACTGCTACCTCGGATTCCTCCCGCAATTGCCCCTGCCATCGATATATGGATCGAATGGGGAAGATGTTGCCACAGGCTACAAGCCCCTCTTCGACCAGATATCTCACGATCCTTCTAGCCTCCGCCTCGTCCCCGGTCGTCATGTACACCATGGAGTACATGAAAGTTGGAAGGGCCGTAGGGTACAATAGGATAGCGACCCGTTTCCTACTCTCTCCGATATGATTCTCAAGGATGAGAATAGCCTCGTTACTATTTTAGGAGGGGAGCAAGACAATATAACACCGAAGAAGGTGTCTGTCGTAACCTTTGAGGAACTGCGGAATGCTCTGACGGCTCTATTAGGCCCCAAGGGTATGGGACCCAAGGAGGTCAGCGAGGTGGCGGAGTACCTTCTCGGTTTCTTTGGCTATGGTACCGAGGTCATAGACAACATGCTGCAACCAGATGACCGAGATGTGTTCTACATGCTGGAGGAGGAGGGCCTCTTGGGTACCCGCCAAGAGGAGGTCCTAGTCACTCGTGGAAGGATCTGGAGGATACACTACTGGATCCTGAAACTGGATAGGATGAAGAGGGCCCTCGAGAAGACAACGGAAGGAAAGGAGGATTACCAAGCCCTCTACGACGATATATCCGAGGAAGTCTGGGTCCGACACTGATACCAAAAACCTTTAAGAAACTGGGGAGGGGTAACACTAGAGATATGTTCCACGGGGTTGCAATTCTAATCACGGCCATCGCAGGCTGGTTTCTTCTCCTTTACGCCATGGCGAAGAGAGGTATCCTGGAGAGATTTGGGTTGTCCCTCATGGGGCCCTTCCTGATGGTAAGGACCTCCCGGGGTATGGACCTCATTGAGAGAATTTCCCGATGGCGTGGGGTGCACCTGGTGGGCCGTGCCTTAGTCTTCCTGGTGATCATAACGATGGTGGGGATGACCATCCTCCTGATCTGGACGGCGACGCTGGTCCAGATGATTCCCCCTGAGAGGGCTCCAGCCCCTCAGGCCCTCCTAGGTCTGCCCGGTGTGAACCCCTTCATACCACTCACTTACGGGATAATCGGCTTGGCGGTTGCCATCGTCGTCCACGAGTTCGCCCATGGGGTCCTCGCAAGGCGATGGAAGGTCAAGATCAGGTCCCTGGGGGTCCTCCTCTTTATCGTCCCCATCGGGGCCTTCGTTGAGCCGGAGGAGGATGAGCTGAAGGCCCTTGACAGGCGGAAGAGGGGGACCGTCTACGCCGCTGGTCCAGGAATCAATGTGGTCCTGGCCGTCGCCATGGCGCTGCTGTTCTCCGTTGTCATGATGGGATCCGTACAGGCTAGAGCCGAGGGTATGGGGATTACAGGAGTCATCGATGGTAGTCCTGCAGAGACAAAGGGGTTTAGCCCGGGCATGATTATCACCGCCGTCGATGGAATACCCTTGACGGGGAGCGCGGCCTTCAGCGAGGTTCTGGAGAACCTGAAGGCCGGGGATACCGTCGCCCTGAACATCTACTCCCAGGGGAGTCCGGAGGAAGTGAATATCGTCCTGGCCGACAGGTACGATTTCACCAATGTAGACGAGGATCGGGGGCGTGGTTACATCGGCGTGAGCACGGTGAGCACCAGCCCGGATATCTTCAACCCCTTCGAGGCGAGGAAGAGTCTCGGCTGGGGGAACGCGCTCTTCATCTACATCCTCATGCCTTTCCAGGGTCTCTCCCCTCTCCAGCCTCCGTTGACCGACTTCTACGAGGTGACTGGTGCCTGGAGCTTCATTCCCGTCCAGCTCTTCTGGTTCCTGGCTAACTCTGTCTACTGGGTCTTCTGGATCAGCCTGATGTTGGGGATGACCAACGCCCTGCCGGCCGTCCCGCTAGACGGTGGCTACCTCGTCAGGGACTGGCTCGAGGCCGCAATCCGGAAGTTGAAGGGCAGCATGCGGGCCGAGGATAGAGAGAGGACAGCTCGAAACGTATCCTATCTGATCGCACTCTTCATCCTCGGACTCATACTCTGGCAGTTGATTGGACCAAGGATATAGGCCTCATCCGCGAGCGGCTGCGAAGGCGAGAACACCTGCGCTGAGAATCAGGGCCCCTTCGGGGAAGGGTCGCTCCAGGAGTATTTCTAGGAGACCAGTGGCCACACATATGAGGCCAGCTCCCCAGTACCTCCTCGTGTAAACGTAGAAGGCGCCCACCACGGAGGAGAGACCGAGAGTTAGGGGGACTAGAGCGCGAAGAATGGCTTCAAAATTCAGAGCGAAGTCGAGGCCGGATCTGAGAACGAGGATGCCACCTGTAATCGCGAGTAGAAAGCCGACTAGACCCAGGACCCTTCTTGCCTTCAACACAGACCCCCTACCCCTTCTCCAGCCCTCCTAGGGAGAAGGTCCCCCGCGGATCGATTCCATGGCCCCCCTTACCGTGGTACATCCTGACGGTACGGAAGGACTCCCCGAATCCGAGGGACTTCAGGAAGGTCAGGGCTTCACCATTCTCCTCAGGCACATTGAGTCCAAAAATCTCCTCAGGATGCTGGGCCAGGAGATGCAGGAAGAGCCTCTCTGCGATGTCGGATGCTGACGGATCGCACACCCATGGAGCCACCTCCACTCCGCCGGGGTAAGGCGCTCCAACGATGTATGCCACGACCTCTTCCGCCGGCCAGATAAGGAAGGAGCTACCGTAATCGTGGTAAAACTCCCGCAGGACCTTCAGGCGCCGGGCCCCGAAGTAGCGGTTGTCGAACATGGAGATGGCATCAAGCTCACCAGCGTGGACCAGCCGTGCTTCGGCCTGGAGCTCCCCCTCGGCCTGCCCCTCGAGATGTATAGTCTCTCCCGTTGCCTTGAACTCTAGATTCTGGTAGAAGCCCTTCACATCAGGGTACGCATTCAACCAGCAGGTCTCTGCTCCCTGATCCCGGGAGTACTCCAAGGCCCTCTCTACGAGAGCCTCGCCGTATCCCTTACCCCTATCTTCAGGTCTCACGATGATATTGCCTATCCAGGCAACCTCTCCGTAGGAGGTAGCCGTCGTCACCCCCACGCGCCGGGAGCCATCCCAGCCCACCAGGGTACCTGAAGGGTCCATTCTCATGAACCTGAGGAAGTCCTGTTCCGAATAGCCCCATCCCTCCAAGTCTGTGAGTTGAATAGCGAAGTCGATATCCTGAGGCTCCATGGATAGGATCTTGAGTATTACATTAACCCCCTGCTCTTCAGTTCCTCAGGCTCATCGCACTGGTGACTACCGTAGGTGATGAACCTCTTATCGCCGCGTGCGTGTTTGTATAGGCAGGGTCCATACTCGTCGTCCTCTGCCCCATACCACTTGTCGCAATCCTTGCACTGATGCCACTCTCTGCCTCCCTCCCGGGCCTCTCGAATCATCTCCGCCAGCTGCTGGCCTTTCCCGCCCATCAGGATCACTCACTCTTCGGTAGTTGTCCCAGGCGAGGCCTCAGTGTGCGGATCTACATCCCCCAAAAGGGGTCCTCCTTCCTCTTTATGGCCTTCACCGCTTCGAGCACCTCCAGTTCATCCTGGTTGAGACCAAACTTCTCCAGAGCCTTCACGTCCCCCTCTGGTATGTCTAGGTAGAGGACGTCTCCAGGATTGATCTGCCGCCC
Organism: Thermoplasmatota archaeon; assembly: GCA_022848835.1. Taxonomy (GTDB): domain Archaea; phylum Thermoplasmatota; class Thermoplasmata; order RBG-16-68-12; family JAJISG01; genus JAJISG01. The sequence continues at coordinate 8,188 of JAJISG010000020.1, forward strand.
GATCGTTGGCCCCTCCATGGCGACAGCAACCTCGCTCCCGGTGGAAGCCTCCGGTAAGGGCTGCTCGCCACTCCTGATGCTCCTGATGTTGCCGACAATTCTTCCGTCATCCCTTAGGAGCGATTGCCCTGTCTTAATTCTCCCAGCCAACACGCGAACTCCGATGATGGCCGGTTTGCTCGTCCTAAACACGTAGTCGGGTAGCAGGAGAATCTTACCAGGGTATACCATGTCCCTTCGTTGGGCTATCTCCATCTCAGACCTCTTCTCCTCCGTCCAGGACTGGTAGTCCTGGATCAGCCTGAATACGACATCGCCCTCGATCACCTCTACATCAAGGTGCCCCTTCAGCTCCTGCTGGGCGTCCTGGAGTATGGGGACGTTGAAGGCAAGGATGGCCCGCCTTAAGGGATCCTGTATCGTGGCGGCCTCAACGATATCTCTATGGGAAACAGGCCCGAGGCCGGCCTGCCGAACGGCCAACCCTTCCTCACTCAGCTGGTATGCCAAACCCTCCAGGGATCCTAGGGCGTCGGCCTTAATGATGATGCCATCCTCAGATAGCTCCACCTCCAGTCGTGTCTCCTTAACTACTTGATTCTTGGCCTCCTCAAGGTCCTCTTCTACCACCCGCAGTGGAGCGCCAGGGGCGACTCCCTGGAGGTTAGAGGCCGCGATCTTGATTCCCGCGGCCGCCCTGACGACATCAACCCTGTCGAAGAGGTTCTCTGGATCTCGAATCTCATCCAGGGGCTTCGGCTTGAGCAGTGCCCTGACTCTGGTAACCCTCGGCTCTCCCGAGTGGGTGCCCAGTACCACAGTGGCACC
>JAJISG010000200.1 GCA_022848835.1 Thermoplasmatota archaeon
CCGCATCTCTGTACTTCTCCAGCACTTTCTCGTACTGCTTCCTCATCCTATCCCTGTAGTCTGAGGTTCTGGTCTTTCCAGAGGTGAACTCAACGCCGCACTCAGGACATTTCTTTACATCCAACGGGATCCAGGCGTGGCAGCTGCTGCACTTAGCCATCTCTTTCTCAAACTCAATCCCGCACTTCGGGCATGAGGTGTCAGATTGAGGTATGAATGCCCCGCACTCTCCACACTCCGCCAGGCGGCCAAGGCCGACGGACTTCATGTACCCTGTAATGGCAAAGGCCACCAAGAGGAAGATGGAGAGAACCACGAGGAGCATCCAGAGTGGGAGGTTCACCATGGGAACGGTGAATTCATACCATGGGACCACCCTAGCAACGTTCAGCCTCAAGGAGGCACTCTCGATGGTTCCAGCCTCAGCAGTCGCCATGATTACCCACTCCCCACTCGGTGCCTCGGCGGGGAGCTGAAGGCCGACCACATACTCGCCATTCTGGTCTGTGAAGACTGTCTTCGGATCGTAGAAACTGCCTTCTGTGTCCCTCAGAATCACCGTTACCTTCATGTCCGGAATCGGCTGCCCTGTAGGCGTGTTCACGCTCCCCGAGACGAAAACCTGGTCTCCCAAGCTGTAGGATTGACCCTCTTGAGGTAGGTTTATGAACACCTTGCCTTCAGGAGGAACTACCTCTAGAGTAAACTCGACACGGTTGTTATCTTCTCTAATCTCAGGTATGACTCCCGAGACATCGGCGATCACTATGAGAGTGTGGTTTCCGGCTTCACTAACAGCTGGAGAGTCCAAGCTGAGACTCAGATTACCTGCGGCGGGAGCTAGTAGGCCTACCTGGATCGCTAAGAGACTCTCCGAGGATACCTCGTTCAAGTACAGCGCCACATCGAAACCGCTCGCGACCGTGTTGCCCACGTTGTACACGGTGACGGGCACGGGGAAGCCCCTGCCTTCTACGACACGAAGAGTGCCATACTCCGAGAATCGCAGCTCCAGATCGGGTCTGGTGAGAACCTGGACCTCGATCGAGACGAAGTTGTTGTTCATATTCAGATCAGTGTTTGACACGGTATCGTTCCTGCTGAGGGCCCACAACCTCAACGTCTGCGTGCCCGCGGCTTGGGGCACCCAGTTGAGGGTGACCAATTCTGAAGTCCCGAGGGGGATGTATACCGTAACCGAGTCCACCAGTGTGGTGTCATCATAGAGCTCTATGATGGCTCCCAACGCGTCGGCCTTGCCTAGGTTGTGTACGGTGACCTGAACGTCCACACTCCCCCCCTCGACTGGAGCGGTGGAGAAGGACACATCGGACTCCTGCACACTGAGGTCAGGCCAGTTAAAGAAGACAAGGTCTACATCAGTATTATCGTCCATGGACACGCTGATCTCGGTCTCGGCGTAGTATTCCTGACCGTCTACAACCTTGGAGCCGTTGGCCTTGTAGGTAGAGTTGGACCAACCTTGGGAAGCCAATCTCTCCTGGACCAAGGCCCTGTAGAGTATTGCTCCTTGAGGAGCCTCGAAGTTACTCCCAGTGTAAATGCCGTAATAGAGGTCATCTGGACCGGGGGAGGGTATGGGATCAAAAGCGAGAGTAAGGGGGTTCAGCCTCTCTACAGTGATATTGGCGCCAGAAACGGTGTCCCCGACCCCGTCCACGGCATTCACCGTGAGCCACCAATAGAAGGAGGCCTTGGCGTCGTCGAAGATCCTTCCGTCCCACCAGTCTCCCACTCCTAGAAAGACGATGTTCGTAAGCTGGACATATTGCGTTCCTCGGAACAGCATGCTGCTGGTGAGATCCTCGCTGAAGGTGATGTTCCTGATATCGAAGTCCAGCGTGGTGACGTCGCCATCATCGCTAAGCAAGGCTAGCTCCATACCGTCCTCAAAGGCAAGATCCCACAAGTAAGAGGTCTCCCCGGTGTCGACAGTCAGACTGCTACTGGATATTGAGACGCCCTTCAGGGAGAAGCTCGAGCCAAGACCCATCAAGTCGCCCTCCAGCGCGCCACCTTCGATCTCGACAACGGAAGAGGTCTCGCTATAGATCAATCCCCTTCCTTCAGGCGTGCTCAGCAGAAGCTGGGAGTTCGACGTGTTCAATCTGCCGTCATCTCGGAGGTGGACTACCAAGGGCAAGTTGCTGGAGAGGCTACCGTCCTGGATCGTCAGGCTCCCGTCACCCTCTATGATGAGGTAATGCCTCCCTGTCTCGATGTCTCCCTGGATGATGGCGAGATTAGCTCCGTCAAGGGTCACATTGGAGGTTATCCTCAGGTTCCCGTCCAACTCGAGATCGTAGTCTATGATAAGGGGGGAGGACCATGTG
>JAJISG010000201.1 GCA_022848835.1 Thermoplasmatota archaeon
GGAGAGGTTCGTGGTCGCGGCCACTCTTCGGCCGGAGACCATCTTCGGAACCACCAACATCTGGGTGGACCCCGAAGTGGAGTATGTGGAGGTGCTCGTGGAAGGGGAGAGGTGGATCATCAGTCAGAAAGCGGTGGAGAAACTCCAAGCTCAGGGCAGGGAGGTCGAGATCCTCGACCAGGTTGTTGGGGCCCATCTGGTGGGGCAGAGCTGTATCGTGCCCTTGGTGGGAGACCCGGTACCCATCCTCCCGAGCAGTTTCATCGACCAGAGCATCGGCACAGGCATTGTGAGCAGTGTTCCCTCCGATGCTCCCGACGACCTGGTGGCTCTGAGGGAACTCCAGGAAGATGAGGACACCCTTGTTCGTTTCCAGCTGGACATACCCTTCGTGAAGGCCCTCGACCCTATACCGATAATCGAGGTAGAGGGTTTCGGTCCGCTACCCGCCGCAGATGTCGTGGATAGGATGAAAATCAAGAGCCTTCGGGAGCAGGAGAAACTCGAGAGTGCCAAGGAGGAGGTGTACAGGAGCGAGTACTACAGTGGCACGATGAACGATCGGTGCGGTGACTACGCGGGGATGGGAGTGGAGAAGGCTAAGGAGAGGGTGAGAGCTCGCATGATCGAGCGGGGCGAGGCCGACCTGCTGTATGAGCCCAGCGGACCGGTGTTCTGCAGATGCTTGACTAGGGCCATCGTCAAGGTAGTGGAGAACCAATGGTTCCTAGCCTATGGCGACCCCGATTGGAAGGCGCGTGTTCATGAGGCCCTTGACTCCATGGCACTCTATCCGGAGACGATTCGGAAGCAGTTTCACAATGTGATCGACTGGTTAAGGGACTGGGCCAGTACCCACCATCGAGGCCTCGGTTCGCGGCTTCCCTGGGACGAGAATTGGGTGATCGAATCCCTCTCTGACTCTACCATTTATATGGCGTACTACACCATCGCTCATATCCTCCAGAGCAGCGAAGTAGATCCCGGGAAGCTGACGGGCGAGCTCTTCGACTACGTCTTCCTGGGGGATGGGGACCAGGAGGAGGTAGCCCGCCTCAATGGTCTTGACGTGAGCCGCGTGGAGGAGATGAGGAGGGAGTTCAGCTACTGGTATCCCTTTGACATTCGTCACTCTGGCAAGGATCTGGTTCCGAATCACCTCACATTCTGCCTCTTCAACCACGTGGCTCTCTTCCCCAAGGAACACTGGCCCAAGGCCTTCGGTATCAACGGTTATCTCGCGGTAAAGCAGGGTAGAAAGATGTCCAAATCGAAGGAGGGGGCTATCTATCTGCGGAAGGCAGCGGAGATCTGGGGTGCGGATGCTACGAGGATCACTCTTGCCCAGGGAGGTGAAGGGCTGGACGATCCGAGCTTTGACGAGGACTTCGCTGAAAGCATAAAGAAGAGGCTGGCCGCCCTGGTAGAGATGGCGACTTCCGACTGGAAGACTGTGGATGAGTGGAGGACCGTGGACTCCTGGTTCAGATCTGTCCTTCACCGGGCCATACGGGACACCAGAAAGGCGATGGAGAGAATGTACCACAGGACGGCCCTGAAACACGCTTTCTTCGATCTCCAGCGGCACTGGGGCTGGTACCTGAGAAGGCGTGGTAATGTTCCCAATCGAAAGATCCTCCGCGAGTTCATCGAGGTTCAGACCAAGCTACTGGCTCCCATCACCCCCCATCTAGCGGAGGAGATCTGGCAGGCAATAGGGGGCGATGGCCTCATCCAGCTGGCTCCTTATCCAGAACCCTCTGAAGATGCGCTGGATTGGAGGGCTGAGGCCCTGGAGGATTTCCTGAAGGCTCTCCTGGACGATGTCCGCCAGATCATGAGGGCGACTGCCATCAAGCCGAGAAAGGTGGTGTTCTACACATCACCCCCCTGGAAGAGGCAGGTGTACGAGAAGGCGGTAGGACTCCGACTCGACGACCGTCTGGAAGTCGGGGCATTGATGAAGGAAGCCAGGGATCTACCTGCTGCCAAAGGACATGCCGATCGGCTCCCGGTCTTCTGCAAGCGTCTAGTCAAGGCCCTGTCGGAAATGGGGCCAAGGGACTTGGAGAGGCTTTCCTGGACCGAGGACGAGAGGGTATTCCTCCTAGACTCGTTGGACTTTGCTCGCTCGGAGCTTCAGGCCGATGTGGAGGTCTATGAAGAGGGCCAGACCGATGCATATGATCCCATGTTACGGGCGAGCCACTGCACGCCGTGGAGGCCCGCTATCTACCTGGAGTAGGGGGCTGCAACTAGATGGCGAAGCGAGAGAAGCCCAGGACCTTCGGGAGACGACGTCCGCCTTCTCCGCAGGCCACCAGGCTGATGCTATTCTCCCTCATTGCTTCCATTGGCCTCGCTGCTATCCTCGCGTACGTCTTTCTTCCGACTCTCTTCTACTACGAGCAGTTGCCCAAGGGTCCTCAATACGAGTTAGCGGCCTTCCAGGATGGTTCCAGCTTCCGCATCGTGATCGTGGGCGCATCCCTCCCCGGAGAACTTGGAGATTTCGAGGTCCTCCTCGCCGTGGATTCTGAGAACCACACCTTCGGACCCTTGCCTGAGGGCATCGATGATCTGGTCACCTTCTTCGACGATGACGGCAACGGGATTCTGGACGTCGGCGACTATTTTCTGGTGGAGTTTGAATCGGGCAATAAATACAGGCTCCTCATCCTACCGGTGGACAGAACGAGAGACGAAGGTGTCGGGTTCACTAAGTGGCCTGCTTAGAGATCTGAGATGCCCTTTTCCACTCGGTGAACTTGGAGATCTCCTTGAGGTAGTGATGCCTCCGCTTGCTTCGTCTCCATGAAGTAAGCAGCATTGCCATAGTGGGCGAAATCCCAAGGACGACGATGGCTGCAAGGAGCGCAGAATCCAAGGTTAATTCGAAGGATGTGAGGATGGTGTAGAGCAGAGGGATGATGGCCACGGGTGCAAAGAACGCCAAGATTATGACTTGGAAAGGCATTAGGGACTTCGCCGCACGCCGCTTCATCGCGTCGATCTCCTGATCAGAGTAGCTTTCAACCTGGGCAATCCATGGTCTCCCCGACTCGCGGAAGATATCCCGAAGCTCTTCGACCGCCATCCTGTAACCCTCCTCCTCTCCCTGAGAGAATCGAGGGACACCGGGGGTGAACTTCAGGACGACCTCTCGACCATCACGCAACTCGAGGCTCAAGCCGAGGTGCTCCACCGTGCCTGCAGAGGCCGCGAAGGGCGACATGAGGGCTCCGGCCACATAGTATAGGCGCGGGTATAGGTTGACGATCCCCTCGAACGGGTAGAGACGCCTAAAGCCGAGAACCCTCTTCCAGAGAGGTAGAGGCAACTCCAGGCCCCTTTCATATATTCTTAGGGGAGCCGGCCTTCCGAGGATCATACTCGCGAGTATCAGGAGGGGAGGCGTAGCCCACAGCCACCAGAGGCCGTAGAAGCCTCTGCTCAAGATCCACAGTGGCAATCCAGTGGCTGCCACCAGGATGGTGACCATCAGGAGGGCTATGGATATAGGGCTGGCAGGGAGCGGTCGATACTCGAACCGTGGTTCCCCGCGGTCGATCTCCATCACTCAAGCAATGGAGGACCGCACTCTATAAAGAGTTGGAGGTCTTCGATTCGAAGCCCCCTTCGATAGCTTTAATATGACAACCCGGCCTTAGTCACGAAGCGGGCCTGTAGCTCAGCCCGGCAGAGCGATCGGCTCTTATGCCAGAGGGGCAGAGAGACCGATTGGTCAAGGGTTCGAAAGGGCGATGTCCTCGCCCCGAAACTCCCTTCAGGCCCGTTTTCACAGTTCCACTATGCAGTCGAATTAGCGGCGCGTCCTGGATGGACGCTTCGATCAGACCTAGCCCAGTCACTCCTGCGTCTCGATCTTCGCCACCCATTTCTAAGTCTTTGCCAAGTCGGTGATGTTGAAGGCCCCCAGATTACAGCCAGGTCTATGGAGACACATGCGATTCTCTGCCCGGCAAGGCCATAGGCCCAGGCACTTTCGTGCGAGAGAACCGCGGAAGGGTGAATGGGGCGAACCTGGTATTGACGAGGGTCGGATTGCTAGATAGTGCGGCGAGGCCGTGAATAGATGAGGGTCCACAGCCCCTTGAGCCCCTGAATCCCTGAAACAGCCTTCAACATAGATTAGAGTCCTTTATTAGGCAAGGATCCTCTGGAAGGGCTTGTGACCACCCCTATTCTCTACGTCGTCGGAACAGCGGGGAGCGGGAAGAGCACCCTGGTCAGGGCCAACAATGAGTGGTCCAACCTCCAGGGATACGACTCTGTCATTGTGAACCTCGACCCAGGGGCT
>JAJISG010000202.1 GCA_022848835.1 Thermoplasmatota archaeon
GCCCTTCAGCGGTTCGCCCTGGACCTCGTCTTAGGCAGGGGTTACCAGCCCGTCTTCCCACCCTTCATGATGAGGAGAGCAGCTTACGAGGGGTGCGTCGATCTGGCGGACTTCGAGACGGTGATGTACAAGGTGGAGGGCGAGGACCTCTACCTCATCGCGACCTCGGAACACCCCATCGCTGCCATGCACATGAACGAGGTCCTCGATGAGGGGCAGATGCCCTTGAAGTACGCCGGCATCTCCACCAACTTCCGGAAGGAGATCGGGGCCCACGGAGTGGATACCCGAGGCCTGTTCAGGATGCACCAGTTCAACAAAGTGGAGCAGTTTGTCTTCTCCCCGCCGGAGGATTCGAGGAAGTACCATGAGGAGCTTATTGAGAACGCGGAGGAGATCTTCCGACGGTTAGAGATTCCTTACCGGGTGGTGAACGTCTGTACCGGAGATATGGGGACGGTGGCGGCCAAGAGGTACGACCTGGAGACCTGGTCACCTCGGCAAGGGAAATATGTGGAGGTCGTCTCCTGTTCCAACTGCAAAGACTATCAAGCGAGGGGGTTGAACATCAAGGTGGGCAAGCGGGGTGGAGAGAAGAGATTTGTGCACACCCTCAACAGCACTGCCGTCGCGACGTCCCGGGCCTTGGTGGCTATCCTAGAGAACTACCAGAATGAGGATGGGTCCGTGGCTGTGCCGGAGGTGCTTCGTGCCTACATGGATGGTAAGGAGTTGATTGGGACATGACGGCAGTAGTCTGAACCGCGGAAACAGCGAGGCCTCAGCTCACTCGACCGTATCCTTCCGGAGTCCGATGTTCTCGATGGGTGAAACTGGGTCGCAAGGATAAAGACGGCCTAGTGGAACATCAGTGCAGGAATCCGAGGGCTGACCAGAAGGTTCGGCTCGAACTGTACGGGACAATCTGGATGAGCAGAGACAGACGTGAGATTGACCGTCCCGAGAAGGGACTGAGACTCGTCGATCTCCGAGGCAGACGGCAGAAGGACCTCCGAAGTGAGGAAGTTCGCCGGACCCTCTGGAGCTTCCTGAGCTGGGCCAGCTATCGAAATTTCATCCTAAGCCGCCTCCAGATGTTGAAGGAGTATTCGGGTCTTCTGGGCCGGGCGAAGTCCTTTCTGGTGGTAGTAGGCATCATCTTTCTCACTACAATCATACTCGCTGCCTCGGGCCTTCCCAACCAAGCCCTCTTTCCCGCCATGATAGGTTTCGGACTATCCCTAACTGGCCTCCTGTTTGGCGCCTTGCCACAGCTGTCCACATACCTCAGGGACCTCTCGAGGCATTCGTCGATAGCGGGCTGGGCCGTGCTAACCGCCTCCTTTGCGTTCTTGGGCTTCTCCTCCACTGCCGTGATAGCCGTCGTGCTCTTCGTCGGGGGCCTCACGGCTGCCAACGTCCTCTGGGGCCTCCTCCCTAGGATTCTGGGCATCTCAGGGGTGCGCCACCAGCGGAAAACCGGAGTTGTGGCCGCAGCGACTGCTAATCCAAATCCACTCCTCTTTACTATGGTCGGCATCGTCGCCTGGTCCCTAGGCGCAAGCTTCCTCATGGGGTTCCTTCGAATTCACGAGCCTCGACCCTTCGGCACTGCCTTTCTATTCGCCCACGTTGGTTTGCTTCTGGGCCTCCTGCCCCTAGTGGCACACATGCTTCAGGAGGTGTGGAAACCCACGCTCGCTCGGTGGTCTCTCTTCCGTCCTAGGCGCCTCCTGCGAGATGTGCTCTTCATGACCGCGGTAGCCGCTCTCATTGGCTATGAGATTTCCATCGCTTCTGACGGCGGGGCCTTCTCCGGAATCCCAGCCTTCGCGGCGGTACTGGTTCTGCTGAGTTATCTAGGCGTTCTTGCCCGGCGCCTCTTCTTCATAGGTGAGCGTCTGCGACCCTATCACCCTCTGGTCCTGCCTGCATTCGGAATGGTTCTCCTATTTGCCCCAATGGTTGTCCTGCTATCGAACCCGCCTGCAACCATCACCAGAGTGTACGGTGCTGCCCAGGCAGCAGGCCTGGCGGGAGGCGTCGCCTACATCGCATTGCAAGGCTTCTGGTGGGAGAGAGTTGAGCGTCTCAAGGCCAGGCTACAGGAGGCGGTGATGAGCCGAGTGCCGGTTCCGTACCCTGATGAGGAGCCCTCCGATCCATATGAGAGGATTGGAGGTGGGAAAGAGGAAGCGGGAGGAAGCGAAGTGCGGGTTCGAGAGGTGTCATCCGGCAAGGAAGAGGATGAGTACTCCGGGCCTTGATCGAGGGGGAGTTCAGGTCTCGGTCTGTGGAACGTAAGCCCCCTTCCATATTTCTCTGGCTCCTCACGCGGTCAATCCTGATGAACCTCGCTTACTGGCCTGCTTAGCGGCATTGCCCATCGAACATAGTGGACCGAAAAGCCAATTGAGACTCGGGCCTATGGGTGATCTGGGCAGCACATGCACTATCCACAGAGCAGTGTCATCGTGGCTCGCTTGGATCCGCGCTTCGTTGATATCGTGCACAGGACTTGCATAGAACCGCCGAAGGGAGCGTGACAAAAGGTTCACATACTTCATCTTTCGCATCCTTTCGCATCGTGAGTGTTCGGATATACAGGCAAAGAGAGTGAGAGATCGCCCGGAAATCCACTCCTCTTCTTTCCCTCTATTCTACGTGAACTAAGACTTAGTACAGAGAATTCCGCATGACATCTCTTAAGTATCCGGCATCCCGTTGATGTCTCTCGTGATTGAGATAGATTCCCTCGTCAAGGTCTACAACGGTCGGAGGGCCAAAAGGGCGCTAGACAGCATCACGTTCACCGTTGAGCGAGGGGACCTCTTCGGCTTCCTAGGACCCAACGGTGCGGGGAAGACCACCACCATCCGAATCCTGGCCACCCTGCTCGAGCCGACGGATGGAACCGCGATCATCGATGGTCACGATATCCGCGACGATCCAATCGCCATCCGCGATATCATAGGCTACAGCCCGGAGAACCCTGGCTTCTACCCGACCATGAGGGGGCGAGACCACCTCCTCTACTGGGCAGAGTTCTATGGCATCCCCAAGGCGGAGAGAAGGAGGCAGGCCAAGGACCTCCTAGCCTTAGTAGACCTGGAAGAGGATGCAGACACGAAGCTTAAGGCCTACTCTCACGGTATGAGACAGCGTCTCGCCCTAGCCCAGGCCCTCTTGAACGATCCGCCGATACTGATATTGGACGAACCTGCGGGAGGCCTCGACCCGGCCGGCATGCGCTTTTTCCGCGAACTCATGAAGCGGTTCAATTCCGAAGGGAAGACCATCTTCCTATCGTCCCATCTCCTCTCGGAGGTGGAGATGACCTGTAAGACGGTGGGGGTTATTCACCGAGGAAAGATGATGGAGGTAAGCGGTCTTTCCACCTTGCAGAATAGGATTGCACAGACGCGGGAGACCTCCATTCATGTCGAGACGGATGACCTTAGCGAGAAGGCTGTGGCAGCAGTCAGATCCATGGAGGGCGTCCTCGATGTGGAAGTTAGCGGGGCGTCTCTAGTCATCAGAGTCGAAGCCAATAGCGAGCTGGCGGCAGATATCAACTCTACGCTTCTGGCCCATGGAGCCAGGGTGAGGTCCCTCAAGCAGCAGGAGGTGAGCCTGGAGGACGTCTTCGTCGCACTCACGGAGGGCAGCTAGATGGCTCGGAACCCGCTACGTCCGATCTACGTCGTCTCCAAGAAGGAGTTCAAGACCAACCTGCTGAGCATACGAATGGTGGTCCTCCTCTCCATCCTCGCCCTCGTTGTTGTTGGAGGCTCCTACGGTCTTGCTGGGCAACAGATAGGTCCCGAGCAGCTCGTCCCGTGGGTACATCCTATTGTCGGGGATGACCCAACAGGTATCACGGTATTCGTCTCAGATGCCTGGGGCGTTCCCCATGTGGGCCTGGAGGTGCAGCTATCTCGTCAGAACCCTGCCGGGCAGTCAGTTCTCCTGGATACCGGACAGACGGACGGTGATGGATTCGTAAAGTTTCTGAGCCTTCCCGAAGGGGATTACAGGATCTCGGCGAGCTTAGGTTCCTTTAGTCGGATTAGGGGCATCTCCTTGAGATCTTTTCTGGATTACGGAAATCTATCCTTCGTCACTGAACTCTTCGACCTCGATAACTCAGGGTTAGTGGACGATTTCGCCATGCATTTCATGGACACCAGTGGAGAGGTTCCCTCCGGGGTCACCGTATTGCTTGACGAGACAGAGGTAGGACCCCCAGACTCCAGGGGCTACCTCCTTGTCAAGCTTCGAGAGGGGACGAACAACCTCACCATCGTCTACAAAGGAGAGACGAGCGGCCTGATTGTGTCCACTAGGCCGAACCCAGGGGGCATCAGTCCCTTCGCCGAGGGCTCGGACATAGTCCTATTCATAATCGCCATTACCTTTGGCAGTCTCCTCCTCCCTATCGTGGCCATCGCCCTATCATACGACAGCATTGCGAAGGAAAAGGCGGAAGGCTCTGCAGATCTCCTGTTGTACAGGCCCGCTTCGTGGAGAGCGGTGGCAATGGGGAAGTTCCTGGGGGTATTCTCCGCCATCGCCCTTCCCGTCACGGCGGTCATCCTTACTGGGGTTTTGATCATAACGGCCGTGACCGGGACATGGCCGAGCTTCACAGCCACCTCGGGCTTCATCGCTTTCTCACTCTTCCTCCTGGCGGTTTACATTCTCCTCATGCAGTCTCTCTCAACCATGGCTAAGACCGCCGGGACAGCGATTCTCTTCGGTA
>JAJISG010000203.1 GCA_022848835.1 Thermoplasmatota archaeon
CAGAGGGTAAAACAGGAAAGGCTCCCCTCCCTCGAAGTAAACAAAGTTCATTGTGTCCAACTTGGACAACTCATCGAAGACCTTGCTGAGCTGACTAAGTGTAAACGTCCCCTCTGACTCGGGAGAGCCGTACACGAAACAATGATCACATTCTAAACTGCATTTGTAAGTCAAGAGAAAATGTGCTTGTTCCACCATTATGCGTCCCCGCTCTTTGTTCAGATGCGACAATCGTCTCTTAATGATTCCGCTCACACGCTGGATCAAGTGGATGAGAATGGCAACTTGAGTTTCAATACCTCCATCCAGAGAAAAGGCCGACAACTCCACAATGAGGTCAAGCCGCCGAAGGGATTCGAACCCCTGACCTACGGTTCTCCTGCAAGGTTACAAGACCGTCGCTCTAACCAGCTGAGCTACGGCGGCTTGTCGGAAGAGAGAGACTGATGAATTAAGAAGTTGTCGGGGCGCTTGTGGCAGACTGAGAGATCACCGCCGAAGCCAAGGCAACCATCGAGTGCGTGATCTCGGAATGCATGAACATAGAGACCGGATGTGTAGTTGGACCCTTAGGCGTTACGTTTTTGAGGAGCTTCGGGATGACTTCTACATGTCCACGACCAGCCTCACAGAGGCCTACCGACAGTTCACAACCGGCGTGGCTTTCATCACAACCCACGGTCGCCGAGGCCCCAATGTCATGGCCGCAGAATGGACTTTCAATGTCTCTTACGACCCATTCCTGATCTCCGTGCATCTGGGCCCCAGCAAGGCCACCCACGCAGCCATACTCGAAACTAGGGAGTTCGGGGTGAACATGGTGTCAGAAGACCAGATAACGGCCATGGGCTTCGCCGGCCACTTCTCCAAACATAACGTCGACAAGCTATCCAGTGATCTCTTCGAAACATACCCGGCCAAGAGAATCAGGGCTCCCATGATCCGTGGGTGCCTCTTGAACGCTGAATGTCGACTGATCCAGCAGATTACCATGGGGGACCACACAAGCCTGGTGGGAGAAGTCGTTGAGTTCTCAATTGACAGCTCAAAGAGTCCTGTGATTCTCCACAAGGGGGCTCGCCGTTTGGGCGCAAGGATAGAGAGGGGCGTTGAGCTCGCCGTTGCTGTGACGCCTATTACTATGGCCCCGGGTTCGACTATCAGCATAACAGGTGAGCTTACAGCGCCGGAGAGGGGCGCCAGAGACGTTTACGTTGCCATTGTGGACACCAAAGGAGGCGAGGTTTCCCACGCAGACACAAAAACCGGGAATCGGGGATACTTCAGTCTCAAGATCCCGCTTCCTCAGGACATCGGTCCAGGCGCCTATGCGGTCGTCGCTCGCTATGGAGGGGCCCAGGCTACAGCCCGCATCCAACTCGAGTGAAATGAGGGACCACTCCTTCGAAGGTTTCCGCCCCCGCATCAATCCTGGTACAGGGCCTGATATAGGAGGGGTAGCGAGACATCATATCGGTAAGTCACATTCATGTGTCCATCGTCGAACTCATCGTAAACGTGAGGGATGCCCAGGGCTTCCAGCTTCGAGTGTAGGATTCTCATCCCCCATATCAGGTTGAACTCGTCCTCCGTCCCGCAGTCAAGATATATGAATTTCAGCTTGCGAAGGTGGTCTGCGTACCTTTCCACCATGTTCACCGGGTCCTGTTCTCGCCACCTCTCCCAGACCTCAGGTTTGAACTCCCCCGTCTCCAGATTGAAGGGGAAGTCGATGCCCATAGAAGGCGACTGCGGGTTGGGGAAGTAGTGGGCGGCCATGCCGAGTGTGTTCAGGGCGGGAAAGAGGTCTTTTCGTCTCCTGTCTGATCTCTGCCAATATTGATCCAGCCAGGCTTGGGGACCTCCGGCCTCCCTGAAGGCCTTCAGTGCTTTCGGGAAATCAGGGATGTAGCAGAACTCGAAGGCGGAGTCACCGGAGTGGTTCGCCAGGGCCGAGAAGACATCAGGATGCCTCATCCCTAGGACCATGGCGCCGTACCCGCCCGAGGATTTCCCCCAGATGCCACGATGCCCACATCTATATTTCTGTTCGACGAAGGGGATGACCTCCTGTATGAGGTAGTCCTCGTAGGGACCCGTGGCGGTCGAGTTTATGTACTGGTTTCCACCAACTCTGGTGAAGCAGTCGGGCATGACGATGATCATGGGACCACACTTGCCCTCCGCGATCAAACGATCCATCTTTCCCTGGATGTCCTCCAAGAGAGGATCGGCGTTCAGGAGCATACGGCCCGTTCCGGTATAGCCCACGACACCGTAGATTACGGGCACCTCCTCCTCTGGATCGTGGCCAGGAGGAAGGTAGATCAGCACCTCCCTCTCCGACGGGTCCCCAAGGGGGTTGCCCTCCAGAAGCCGACTCTGCAACCACTCCTCGACCACTCTTCCGCTACGCATGGATTACCCCATTCATACGGCATATATGAGGTATGAGGGGGGTGGTGGCGTTCAGCTGGCAGCCTGTTCTGCATCCAGTCCACGAATGGAGCTGAATCCTCTGGAAAGAGCTTATATATATTCGATATCATGAAGTTATTGAATGTCGAAGGGCGCCATGCTACAGCCCTACGAGCTTGTAGTCAAGAAGGTACTCCCCACAATAAGGGCGAAGCTAGCCCAATCTCTCCTCGACGATTACGATCTCAGGCAGGTGGAGGTGGCTGAGAAGCTAGGGATTACCCAAGCTGCGGTTAGCCACTACAATACCCATACCCGAGGGGCAGATCAGACCATTATCCAGATGTTTCCCGAGATCAAGAAGTTTGTCGAAGAGCTTGCGAAGGATATCGTGGAGGGCATTCCCAAACAGCAGCAGGTGGCCAGGATGAATACGATCTCCTGGCAGCTCATGTATACCGAGAGGTTCTGCAACTATCATAGGAGAATTGCGGACCTCGAGGACTGCAACGTATGCTATGAGCCCGTTCCTCAGTGACTAGAACTGAGTGCTAGCCTCTTCAGAGGAAGTTCTGTGGTAGCAAGAAGTATGAGACGGCTGGGATCGACTCACCCCTGCTCAGTTCTGCCGTGGCAGTAGCCGGAGCCCTAGAGAAAGCACCCTCTACAGGGAGGAGCTGAAGTCGTGGACAGCTCTACCGGATATAACGCTTCGCTTCGCCGTTGCCCGTCTCCATGATGCTGGTCTTTTGAAAGTGAGAAGGAGCTGGAGGGACGCACGCGAGAGACTTCTCTCTATTGGATGGTGAGGAGGGGGCTGAACAAGATGGGCAAGCTAGGCAGTGCCCCAGTTGACCCAGTAGAGTTGAGAGTAACCGTCATCGAACAGCTTCAAGTAATGCTCCCCCAGAAACTTGGCCTGGGCACCAGCGGATATCGCCAAGGCCGCGTCCCACGGGAGGAGCATGACACCCTCTATGAGGTCCTGGTCCAGCAGGACGTATTCTACACGACCAGGGCCACCGGGCAGGTCCTCCACCCACTCCATCTCCTGCCTTGCCTCTTCGAAAGTGGAGGCGTGGAGGGCTAGAGAGACTCTATCCCAGGTGGCTCTCACGCCCCCTATTCCGAACAGGATTGACGAAGCCCGGTGGTCCGTCGCCGTCACACCAGCCACCATGGTCGCAGACCAGTACACCACGTTGATCCCTTGTGCCCTTGTCCCCTCGAAGTGGTTCCCGAGAGCTTCTCTGGAGGGCAGGGATGTCAAAGCCGCCAGAATCACGACGACTATGAGGCCAATCGCGAGTAATCCCTTCCCGCGGTGTAGGGATTTCGCTATCTGCAAGGCGCCGACACCACCGAAGATGGCCAGGGGCAGTGTGAGGTACTCCAAGTGTCTGTAGGGTATGAGGAAGGTGGGCGCTAAGAAGCCCCCGAGCATCCACGAGATGTTGAGAGCTAGGAACCAGGAGGTCACGGCGCCGCCCCCTTGGAGAAAGTCGAAGTACTTGCGTCCCGGAGCGCTTAGTAGATATAGGGAGATGAAGGGGGCTGAGAAGAGGACTGAGATCTGGGAAACCGAAACGCTGGTTCCCGGGACGGCCCCGAAGTAGAATATCACAAGAGAAACGGACGTCAGGAGAGTGGCTACAACATAGATCTTCCAACCCCTGAATGGTGTGGGAAAGGTGGACCTGTAGGTCCAAGAGATGCGCCGGCGAAGGAGAGTGAGGGGGTAAAGGCTCAACGGCAGGGCCAGCATGAGGACGGCGGTCACCCACCAGGGAAATCTTCCGACACCCAGAAACTCCCTGAAATTGTCTGCAAAGGCGCCCCAGTACAGCACGTTGGCGAAGACGAGAAATCCGAGGAATCCGGTCTCCTTTCTGACTTCGGTAAAGGAGGCGCCTCTCAGAGCCACCCTCAAGAATACCACCATGAAGGTAGAGATGATCAGGAAATAGCTGGAGAGGTGATGGGTTACCACTAGGGCGGTGGAAACAGGGATGAGAATCGCCAACAGCCTGCCGTCCTTCCTTAGTCGAAGTAGCAGGAGGAGGCTTGACACGAAGAGAAGGTCTCCAAGGGCTCCAGGGACTGGGTGGGATGTGGGGTACACATGAGGCAGGACGACGGCGACGATGGCGGCCGCCAAGAGGGATGCCCAGTCCTTGCCTGTGACCTCACGACCGATGAGGAATACTGGTATCACGACTAGGGCGGACATGATTGGAATGAGTAGGACGGCGACGGCCTCTAGGTTTATCCCAGTCCACGAGAGGGCGGCGATCAGCACCTCCATGCCAGGAAACTCAATATAACCGACTCCCCATCCCTGGTATGGGTCGGGAAGGGGGGCAGTTTCCCCTAGGAGATCGGCGATAAGAAAGTACTCCCCGAAATCTGCCCCCCAGTAGAGGAATCGAGTCATCGGTAGGAGTCTTAGAAAACTGGCCAGCAAGAATACAGAGAGGAGGGCGTACGATGTGGACCTCTTCACAGCCCGCCATCATGGATGGCTAATATTAACATTCGGGTGGGACAGATACCCAGGCGTCACGACTCGCTTGGACGCGGCGAGTCCCTGAGAAGTCACCTTCGATAGTTGTTGAATAAGGCTCTTATATCCTCCAACGAAGACATCTAGTTCATGACAGGCATGAAAGCGACTATCCTCGGAGCACTGCTCGTGGTGGCTCTCCTCGTTGCTGCGGTCCCGGCCGCCGCCCACGAGCGCACCTTGAGCATCGAGATTGATGATGATGCCCGATTGGAGATAAGGTCGGAGACGGAGATTTCAGCAGACGAGGTCGACTTCAGGTTCAAGGCCGAACATACAAGCCGGCCGAAGCTGGCCGTCGAAGTCGAGAAGGAGACGGAAAACGAAACTGTCGAGGTGGAGGTCGAGATCGAGTTCAGCGCGACATTCCGGGAGGTCTTCGAGTTCGAGGATGCAAACGGCAATGGAGTCTACGACCCTGAGGAGGCCCTATTGTCGAGTGTCCGTCTCGATAACCTGACCTTTGCTCCCATCGAGGTGGCGAGCCACTCTGCCGACGGTATCGTGGGCTTCAAGGTCACCATGCTCGGCACCCAGGACGGTTTCTCCTTTGGTCTCGTGAGCTACATCTTCCCATCCAGCGCCCAGATCAACGGCACTCTCGTGCCCGAGCAGGCTGTGAAGGTCGACATCCTACTGGAAGGCTACATATTCACCTCTGACACGAGCCTCCTGGGTCTGGAGATCCGAGCGGAGTCCTCCGTCGAGCAGGAAACTGAATTTGAGGACGGAAGCGAAGAGGTCAGGGTCAACATCGAGCGGGGTACAGCTTTCTTTGAGTGGGCCCCCGTGGCCCAAGTGGATGGCCAATCCGTCCCGGTCACCGCCCAGTGGCAGGCTGAAGGCGACCGGCTGTTCCTCTACTACCCCCACGGCGATGTCATTGTCCACGATCCAATGATGGGATTCAAGCTGGGCACCTCCTCGACCTTCCTGAACTCGAGCATGATTGTTATGGTGGGGGTCCTCGCACTGACTGTCGTGGCCCTGGGCATCGTCGTCTTCAGGCGCAAGTCCCTACGATGAGGACCCCTTCCCCCTTTCCTTTTTCTTATTCTGCCTATGAATGCACGTCCACGGTCCAGAAAAGATCTCCGTCCGATATTCAGAGGGACATTTGCTGGAAGCGGCCAGATATGGCCCCCATCAATAGCTGAATCACGAGATGCATCCTCTGTACACCTCGATGGTCTCCTCCGTCACCCGATCCCAGCTGAATCTCTCCTCCACGAGACGACGCCCTGACGAAGCGAGTCTACGACGGAGGTTATCATCCTTCATGAGCTCCCTCATACGTTGGGCCAATGCCTGAGCACTTCCAGCCTCGACCAAAAGGGCGTTTCGACCATCCTGCGCTACCTGCTGCACCCCTCCAACACCCGTAGTCACTACGGGAAGGCGTGCAGCCCATGCTTCAAGGAGGGTTAGGGGAAGACCCTCCCACAATGAGGGCAGGACGAAGGCGTGGGAGGAGGCGTAGAGACCGGTCAATCGCTCATCGTCCACCAATCCGAGAAAATGGAGGTTGTGGAGTTCCATGGCCCTTGCCCTCCTCTCCAGCTTCCCCCTGTCGGGTCCCTCCCCGACCAGAAGCAGCTGAAACTCCTCCCCGGAATCCTCCAGAATGCTCGAGGCTTCCAAAAGGTAGACAAGCCCTTTCTGGGGAACAAGCCTACCGACGAAGAGGAAAGTGAAGACCTCGGGACTGCCGATTTCGAGGCCGTCAAACCTGGCCCAGTCCACGCCGTTGGGGATCCAGCGCGCCACTGAATGTGCGACACCCAAGCCCGACTCAAGGGACTTCCTGTCCACCGCTATCACCGCATCGTAGGCCAAGGACAGGCTTAGCGCCTCCAGGGCTGTAAAGAGCAGAGCTCGCGGACCATATCCCAGCATCGCCGACCACTTTCCAGCATAGACCCCATGGAGGGTGCGGACCAGGGGTATGCGAAGCTTCCTGCGAAGATATGCGGCGGGGAAGCTGCCCAAGGGACAATGAACATGGATGACATCATGAGGGCCGAGCTCTTTGACGCTATTCACAAGTAGAGGCGGGTAGAGAGACCTTCCTAACGGGTTTTCAAAGGAGCTCCTGGGGGGAAGGCGTACGACCCGAAACCCGTCCATGCCGTCGCATCCCTCCGGCCTCACTCCGCCTTGGAGGTCTCGGGAGACGAGGTCCACTTCGATCCCCTTCGAGATGAGCCCTCTGACGAGATGCAGAATGTGGAATTCGCCTCCTCCCACGCTGGGAAACCATCTCTCGGAGATCATCAATACCCGCAAGACCCTCCCCCCCAGGAAGGCCGCCAGGCTCATAGTCTTTTTGCGGGCAGATGCGCCAAGATGCTGAGCGTGAACTGAATTCTGTCTCTTCAACGGCTCACTCCACAGGGCTGGACAAGGTCATGCGGAAGTCATTGCTGCTCGAGACGCATCCAGAGTGGAGGTAGCGTGGCATGGATGACCAACCTAGATTAGTTACAGGTCTCCTGTGCATATCGACAGCCTACAGTTTTTTGTAGGGGGAGGATATGCTTACCGCTAGATGCCCAAGAGGTGCCCTAGGTGCAACAGTAGGATCGAGGACCCCAGGGCCTTGGTGTGCCCGGTCTGCGACTATTCCCTCCGGCTGCCTCTGGTGGGAATGGCGGGCGGCGTCTTGGTGGCGGGGGGCCTCTTCTCTTTCCTCTACGCCCTCTTCGCCGATGAACTGTGGGTGGAGATAGTAACCGGCGGGATCGCCGTCATAACCGTGGGAATGGTCGCCATACTGGTGGCAGGTCTGATTCTCGGCAAGGCCCGCCGCGCCTAGAGGAAGTCCTCCAGCCGTGAATCCAGCTTGCTCTCATCCTGGAAGATGGAGTCGATCGCCTCCTCCACAAGCTCTATCCTCTGTCTCACGTACGTAGATATCCCGTACTCCTCGGATATCCTCTTGGATACTTCCAGGTACTTCACTACGCTGCGCCTGTGGACTGTCATCGTCAAGTTTCCGCCACAGCTGAGGCACTTTCCCTTGAGGGGAATCCGACGATGCTTGGAATTGCACTTGGTGCACCTGAACTGCTGGCGAGTGAAAGCCCTCAGGTTCCCTATGAGGTCAGGCAGGAAATGATGAGTGACGATTCGGGACACCACATCCTCGGCATCCACCGCTCTTATCCTCTTCGCCAGGTCCAACTGGTTCTCCATTTTCGCAATCATGCCTCCCTCCTTGTAAGCGGAACGAAGAGGCGCGTCCGCGATTTCCCCCACTCCATGAGTACAGCCGAAGCCCTCGAACTGAAGGACCGTACCGACCCGTTTCCCCACCGTGTCTATGGACTTCTCCACATCCCTAGGGTGGGCGAACTCCTCCGCAGCGTGGTAGAACTGAAGGGGGAAGAAGGAACAGACCTCCATGTTGTGGGCTTCCTTGTCGATCTCCCTCGGGTCGATCCTGGTACTGAGGACCAGGGGCGCGTCCATCAGGCCCCCCCTCTTTTCGGGCAGGAACTCCCGACTGAAGTTCAGAAGGCCGTCCATCAGTAGGACGACGGAATCCTCATCCCCATCTGCATCCCGCCTCTTGGCAGCGTGGAAGAAGGGGTGGGCGAAGCAGACCCGAGCGGGCGTGAGGCCCACAACGCGTGCCAGCACCCCAACAGAAGTGTGGGGAGCTAGGCCAAATACCAGATGTCCAATCAGGTCGTCGGGCTTCTGAAGACCGTAATAGGCTTCCATCCCGTATACCTTCACCAGGAGGTCATCCACAAAGCGGGATACCCTTAGCATGTACTCCCCGCAGAGGCGAGAGACCACGATGTCCTGGGGTTTGAGCTCGATGAGTTGCCTCTCATCGACCAGAGAGCTGCCCTCCACATCCTTAGTGTACCCTAGCTGTCTGGCCTTCTCCACCGTAAGCTCCACTTCCGAGGGTTTGAACTGAGTCAGAGGAAGGTTGGTCATGTCGAAACGTGTCGTACCATCCTTAAAGACGAATATGCCGTGCTTCGCTCTCAGTAAAGCCTTCTCCAGGGGCTCCGGGGTCTTATGTCGAGATATCATGCCCTTGACTAACTTTACGCCCTGTGTTCTCCCCTCCTTCAGCGAGGCGACGGCCTGGCGGTTCAGTTTTCTCAGGGGGATGGACTGCTCCACCACCCTGTCGAGGGCTATAGTGTGGCCTCCGCATGGACATCGGGGTAGGAACCAGGTCTTGCCGCAGCTCTCGCATCTCCTGACCCCGACCTGCACAATGGTCCTGTCCTTTTCCAGGGCCTTGCTGAGGAGCCTTTGGGAACCACCGTTGCCTCCTATGGGGAAGAGGCCATGGGGCGGGGGCTTCATGAGTCGCTCCCTTGCCTTCTCCGGTCGTCCCATTC
>JAJISG010000204.1 GCA_022848835.1 Thermoplasmatota archaeon
CTTAGCACTGAATATGATTCCCTGGGCCATCTCTAGGTCCACATCGAAGGTACTAAATTCACCCTCCTCCCTCGTCAGGTACTCTCGATAACTGCTCATGCCGACAAGGGCCTGGGCCGCGTTCTCCGGAAAGAGGTAGGACGGTATGCCGTGACTAACCAGCTCCATGAAAGCGGGGGAATCCTTCGTCCTGGCCAGGAAGCAGCTGACCACGGTTTTCTCGTACTCCCTGGAGCACTCCCATATGGAACGGGCGATGGCCACCTCGTCCTCGACTATGGGGGGTACGGTGATCACCAGAAGGGCGTCCACATTCTCATCCTTGAGGACGGCCTCCATGGCAAGCCGATAGCGAGCAGCGTCGGCGTCTGCGATCATGTCTATGGGGTTGCTGACGCTAGCCTCCTTCGGCAGGTTCTCCTTCAGGAAGGCGAGAGTTTTAGGGCTGAGCTGGGCCATCTCCATGCCCATACTTACCAGAGCATCGGTTGCCATGACGCCTGGGCCTCCACCATTGGTGATGACCGCCACGTTCCCGCCTTGGGGGAGGGGCTGTAAAGAGAAAGCCATGGCGAGGTCGAAGAGCTCCTGGATGGAGACCACTCTGAGGACACCGCACTGCTCGAAGAGGGCCTGGGTACCCACATCGGGGCCCGCCATGGCTCCTGTGTGGCTCACCGTCGCCCTGGCCCCCGCCGCCGTCCTGCCGGATTTCAGGGCGATGATGGGCTTGACCTTGGATACCCGCCTGGCTATCCTAACGAAGTTTCTAGGATCTCCAAAGCTCTCTATGTAGAGAAGGATGATGTGAGTCTCCGGGTCCTTCTCCAAGTACTCGATGAGCTCGTTGCCTGAGACGTCAACCGCGTTGCCGAGGCTGACAAACTTGGAGAGGCCGACGCCGACGTTCCTGGCGTGCTCCAGGATGGCGACGCCCAGGGCTCCGCTTTGGGTCATGAAGCCAATACCCCCCGCCAATGGCAGGATGGGGGCGAAGGTGGAGTCCATCTGGATATCGGCCTGGGTGTTGATCACCCCCATGCAGTTAGGCCCCACCATGACCATGTCGTGTTTCTTGACCAGAGCGTGCAGCCTTTCCTCCAGTTTCTTCCCGGAGGCGCCGACCTCACTGAAGCCAGCGGTGATGACCACCAGGCCTTTGACGCCCTTCTCCCCACACTCCTCCACTACCTGAAGGACTTTGGAGGCGGGGACGATGATGATGGCCATGTCCACCTCGTCCGGTATCTCCAGGACAGAATGGTAGGCCCTCATGGAGTGGATAGAGGAGGCGGTGGGGTTGACAGGGTAGACCCGACCCTGAAATCCATAGCTCACGAGGTTATGCAGAACCTCCCAGCCCACCTTCCTCCTACTCCTGGAGGCGCCGATCACGGCAATGGACCTGGGGGAGAAGATATATTCCAGTCTATCTGTCATCCATCTCATCAAAGACCACGGCATTTATAGTTTAAGCGGTAGGAGCCATCTGCGTGTCGGGTTTCCGGGTCGGGAGTCATTAGGATGAGTGGGTCCGTTCTGCTCGTGTACGATGAGGGTTTTCTGAGCTATGACTTCGGCGGCGCTCACTCCCTACGGCAGGAGAGGATAAAGCTGGCCCGAGAGCTAATCTCGGAACTGGGCCTCCTCCAGAGGCGCGGTGTGAAGGAGGTGCCGGCAGAGTCTGCCGAGGAGGAGATCCTCCTAATCCACTCCAGAGAATATGTGGAGGCGGTGAGGGCCTCTGGCAAGGACCCCGAGGGGATCGGAGGAAGGTACATGGAGTATGGTCTGGGTACCCCGGACAATCCGATCTTCCCTCGGATGTACGAGGCCTCGGCCCTTCACGTGGGCGGTACACTCGAGGCTGGCAGGACAGTCACGTCGTCTAAGGCGAAGCACGCCTTCAACCTAGGCGGCGGTTTCCATCACGCTTCCAGGTCCCGAGCATCGGGTTTCTGTATCTTCAACGATCTGGCCATCACCATCCAGACTCTCCTGGAAGAGGGGTTAAGTCGCATCCTCTACGTGGATGTCGACGCCCATCACGGCGATGGCGTCCAGTACTCCTTCTACGATGAGCCCAGGGTCTTGACCATATCGCTTCACGAGGATGGAAGATACCTCTTCCCGGGTACGGGATTCGTCCACGAGATAGGAGAAGGGGAAGGAGAGGGGTACAGCGTCAATGTCCCCCTGCCGCCACACACTGGTGATGCTGCCTACCTCCAGGTGTTTAGGGATATCGTCTCTCCACTGGCGGAGGTATTCAGACCTGAGGTTATCGTGAGCCAGCTGGGCGTGGACACCCACTTCAGGGATCCTCTGACCCATCTGAACTTGACGACGGCCGCCCACTGGAGGATTGGGGATGAGCTGCATCGTCTAGCTCACCGGTTGTGTGAAGGAAGATGGGTAGCCGCTGGTGGCGGTGGCTACCAACCCTCGGCTGTAGCTAGGTCCTGGACCCTCATGTTCGGGACCATGGTGGAATGGGAGGTGGAAGACGAGATTCCTGAAGCTTGGGCCTCGCTCTACAGCGCCCTAATGGGGAGGGCCCCTGATGTTGAGAGCTTGTGGGACCCCGATATTCCTTCAAGCACTGCCGTCGATAGAGAGGTGGAGAGAGTAGTGGAGGAGGTGAAGAAGGCCGTCTCTCCCTATCATCCCCTCTAGTGCTGTTTCCAGCCGCAGAGGTAGTCGAAACCCGTGTATGGAATCTGGTCATACGGCGACTTCAGTCGGCCAGGCGTTGAAACCTCCAAAGGAGAAACCTCGATATCCTGCCCTCCCCTCAGTGGTGCTACGGGACCCAGTGAGGGGTATAGCGACGCCGCCATGGGTCTCGTCCTCTTCATCACTCGGCCTCTCTGCCCTGGATCAGGCGCTCCATTACGGTTTCATCTGCTAGTGTAGTCGTGTCGCCAATGTGCTCGATGTCCCCAGCAGCAATCTTCCTCAGAATCCTGCGCATGATCTTGCCCGAACGCGTCTTTGGAAGGTCTTCGCAGAACTGGATTCTGTCCGGCGTGGAGATGGGGCCTATCTTCTCTCTGACGATATCAATCAGGCTCGCCCGTAACGAGTCGGAAGGGCGGTATCCCCTCTTGAGGGCCACGAAGCAGTAGATGCCTTGCCCTTTGATGTCATGGGGAAAGCCGACGACGGCCGCTTCCGCTACGCTTTCATGCGACACGAGCACGCTCTCGATTTCTGCAGTGGCGAGCCTGTGTCCCGAGACGTTAATCACGTCATCGATGCGACCCATGAGCCAGTAGAACCCATCCTCGTCAAGTCGACATCCGTCGCTGGTATAGTACTTCCCAGGGAACATGGAGAAGTAGACCCTCCTGATGAGCTCGTTCTTCTCATCTCCGTAGACACCGCGTATCATGCCGGGCCAGGGTTTCACGATTACGAGGGCTCCCCCCTCGTTTACGTCCGCGACCGAGCCATCAGATCTCAAGATCTGCGCCTCAATGCCGAAGAAAGGCTTTGAGGCCGAACCTGGTCTTGTGGGAAGGGCACCAGGCAGGGGAGTGATGAGGATTCCCCCAGTTTCCGTCTGCCACCAGGTATCCATCACAGGGCATCGCGTCCTGCCTATGACCTCATGGTACCATATCCACGCCTCCGGGTTGATAGGTTCGCCGACGGTCCCGAGTATCCGGAGACTCGACAGATCGTGCTTTCCTGGCCACTTATCCCCCAATCTCATCAGCGCTCGTATCGCCGTAGGTGCGGTGTAGAAGACGGTGACCCCGTAGTCCTCCACGATCTTCCAGAACCTATCGGGCTCTGGATACGTGGGGATGCCCTCGAACATGAGGACGGTCGCCCCGTTCGACAAGGGGCCGTATACAATGTACGAGTGGCCAGTGATCCAGCCGATATCAGCAGTACACCAGAAGATATCCTCATCCTTGAGGTCAAATATCAGCTTGGATGTGAGGTGGACGTACACCATATAACCCCCCGTGGTGTGCAAGACGCCCTTCGGCTCCCCGGTGCTGCCACTCGTGTAGAGAATGAATAAAGGGTCTTCGGCGTCCATCTCGGCAGGTTCGCATTCCGAGGATATGCTGTCTGCCTCCATCTCCTCATGCCACCAAAGGTCCTCCCCTTCCTGGAAGTCGATCTCAATGCCTAACCTCTTGACCAAGAGTGTGTGCCTTACATCAGGGCAGGATTTCAGAGCGACATCGGCGTTATCCTTGCATCTAACGACTCTGCCCCCTCGGTGGTAGCCGTCGGCGGTTATGAGGAACTTTGAGCCGCAGTCCAGTATTCGGCTCTTCAACGAATCAGCGCTGAAGGCCGAGAAGACAACGGAATGGATGGCGCCGATTCTGGCACAGGCAAGCAGGGCAATAGGTAGCTCGGGGATCATCGGCAGGTAGACGGTGACTACGTCTCCCTGCCCGACACCGCGTTTCTTCAGCACGTTGGCTAGCTTGCTGACCTCCTCATGCAGCTCCTGGTAGGTGAGAGTGCGTCTCTCCTCCTCCGCCTCTCCCTGCCAGATGATGGCCGCCTTGTCCCTCCTCCTTGTCTGGACATGCCTGTCCAGGCAATTGTAGGACGCGTTGAGCTTTCCACCTGAGTAGTACTGGACGAAGGGTCCCGCAACCTTGCCGATACTGGAGAAGTCGTATTCCAGAACACTATCCCATTTCCTGAACCAGTCGAGACACTCCTCCGCCTGACTTGCCCAGAAGGCCTCTGGATTTTCGATCGATTCACGGTACAGCTCCTCGTACTCCATCACGCTCCTGACGTACGCCTTCCCGCTGAGGTCTGTAGGCGGGTGAAAGATCCTCTTCTCCCTCAACATTGAGGCAATCTCACGTTCCATAGCCGCCCCCTTCTGATCTGTCCTCCACCAAGGCCATTGACCGAAGAGCCGCTCTCTAGATGTAAATACCTTTGGAAACCGAGATGGGATCCCGCCGGCGAGGGCGATAGACGGGGATAGTCCTCGGCTGCCAGGAATCTTATTATCCTCCTGCGTTATCCGAGCACGTGATGGACGAGGAAGTGGAGGTAGAAGAGGAGAGACCTGGGGGCGTCAAGTTCGAAGTCTACGGGGAAGAGATGATTGAGAAGGTTGTGAAGAAGAGCGGCAACAGCGGCCGCATCTACCTTCCGCCTGACTGGGTGGGCAAACGGGTGAAGATCATCCGCATGAACTGAGGGATAGCATGAAGGTCAATGTGAGAAGCGTAGGGGAGTCCGATATCCCGGAGATGGTTCGGATTGAGGGGGAGATCACAGGTAGCACCGAGGTGAGCGCTCTGGAGAGGATTCTGCACGACTACCTCGACCATGGAGATCTGGACCTTATCATCGCCGCCGACGTCGACCGGAAGCTCGTGGGCTTCCTAGTCGGTGAGATCAGGCCTTGGGAGTTCGGCGAGGATGAGGAGGTCGCATGGATCAAGGTTGTTGGCGTCGACCCTAGATATCAAGGCAGGGGCATAGGAAAGCAGCTGGGGGAGGCCTTCCTGAAAAGTCTCAGGTCCAAGGGCATCAGGAGGCTCAGGACCCTGGTTCCCTGGGATTCAGGGGACCTGATCACATACTTCAAGGCCCTCGACTTCGAGAGGAGTCGCTTCGTCGTCCTCGAACGGCTAGTCTAGATCCCATTCCGCTCCGATCTGGTCCCCCAGCCCACCCACTCCTTTTCCTTATGGCAACATTAAGGTATGACCGCCTCATAGAGACAGACCGGAGATGGCCCATGGGCAAGTATATCGAGTATCAGGTGGAGGACGGTATTGGCATCGCCTGGATGAACAAGCCTCCGGCGAACACCTCTGACTACGATTTCATGAGGGATCTGGACCAGATTATCGAGGAGGTCCGCTTCGACGACGACGTCAAGCTGGCGATTCTCAGCAGCAAGCTGGAGAAGTTCTTCTCTGCCGGGGCCGATGTCGGCATGCTATCCACAAGTGAGCCCGACTACAAGGCGATGTTCTGTCTCCACTGCCAGGAGACCCTGGTGAAGATGGAGAACACTCCCAAGATCTGGATAGCCGCCATAAACGGCCACTGTGTCGGCGGCGGCCTTGAGATTGCCCTCGCGACGGACATCCGGCTGATGGGCAGGGACAGCGGTCAGATTGGACTTCCTGAGGTCAATCTGGGTGTGCTGCCCGGGACCGGTGGGACCCAGAGATTGCCTAGGCTCGTCGGGAGGTCCCTGGCCCTGGACATGATGATTACCGGGAGGACGATGTCTTCAGAGGAGGCCGTCAAGATCGGCTTGGTGAACTACGTCTATGAGACGGAGGATTTGTGGGAAAAGACGCTGGAGTACGCTGGGAAACTGGCTCAGGGCCCCGCCAAGGCCATCGGCCTGATCAAGAGGTCTGTGACGGAGGGCCTCGAGGTGCCCCTGAAGCAGGGCCTCGCCCTGGAGCGGGAGCTGCAGAACCGTCTTTTCATGACAGAGGACGCCAAGGAGGGTTTCAGTGCATTCATGGAGAAGAGGAAGCCGGCCTTCAAGGGCAGGTGAGCCCTCCGGCCTTTAACAGATCGAGCAGCGGTCTCCGACCCTAGAATTCCGAGAAACACCGGCCTCTCTACTCAAAGGCGCCTAGGACCTCGTGGCGAAACAGCTCCCTCGAGGCTTCTCCCCCAGACTTTAGCGAACCCTGTGATGATGTGCTGTTCCCCAGCTTCGATGTACTCCCTGGCCAGTTCTGTGAGGCCATGAGGCTCTCCCAAGGGTGCGGAAGAGTCGCCAGGAAGCGGGTGGGAGCGGTGTCATTTAAGTAGAACCCGGAACCTTCTTTGGGTGATCATCATGCGCAAGGTTGCCGTTGTTGGGACTGGCCTGGGCAAGTGGGGTGTCAGGA
>JAJISG010000205.1 GCA_022848835.1 Thermoplasmatota archaeon
GGGAGAGTGCCAGACTGAAGGCAGCTGGCAGATATCTGGAAGTCGCCGGTTCAAGCCCGGCCCGCGGCACTCCTCCAGGGCTCCGCGAATGAGCCGAAGGGCATCGGGTCGGGGGAACTCTATAATATCCCGAGTGTGATACTGAGACCAGTCCCGCCTTAGCTCAGCTTGGCTAGAGCGGCTGACTGTAGTGGGTTCCCGGAGACGTCTCCGGCACAGCCGCCGAGATCAGCAGGTCCCCGGTTCAAATCCGGGAGGCGGGACTCCCACCGGAGTTCCTTCTGCGTTAACGATGTTCAGCCAGAGGGGTCGCGCTCTGCCAACATGCGCTTCCAAGGAAGACGAACGGAAACCACTTTATCCTTGCACTTCGATTCTGAAACGAAGATGCCCCTCACGCGCCCCGACGCCATCTGGATATGGGGGAACCCTTCTGTCCAGGAGAAGCTCAGATGGTACTATGAAGTAATGACCGATAAGATGTCTGCAAAGTTCCTGATCTGCAAGAAGGTCGCCGTGGAGGGACCTCTAGAAATCATCAGCGAGGGTGAGCTCTGGCGTGTCCATGAGAGGGCCTCCGAGGAATTCCGGACGATTCATGCGACGGTCAGGGAGGGGAATGTGTCACCATTCGAGCTCCCAGATCCGCCCACAAGTTTCCTGGATCTGAAGGTGGAGCTGGCCTATCGAATGCTGAGAGCGTGCAACTTCTGCGAGTGGAGGTGCGGCATCGACAGGAGTGCACACAAGTTTGGTGTCTGCAAGTTGACGAGCACCAGCCGTCTCCATTCGGCCTTCCACCACATGGGGGAGGAGAGCCCCTTGATTGGGGAGGACCAGGGTGGGAGTGGTACCATCTTCTTCTCTGGCTGCACGTTTCACTGCGTCTTCTGCCAGAACTATGACTGTTCTCTCGACCCAGAGAGCGGTAGGGACATCACGCCTGGTGAACTCTCCCACATCATCACCAGGCTACGCCGCGAGGGCGTGGCCAACGTGAACTTCGTTGGAGGTGACCCCATACCCAACGTTCACAACATCCTGGCAGCCCTCAACCAGACCGACGTCAACGTCCCCACAGTCTGGAACTCAAACATGTACGCCACCGAGGAGGGGATGAGGCTCCTCTTAGAGGTGACGGACTTCTGGCTTCCAGATTTCAAGTTCGGTAACGATGAGTGCGCCCGCCGCCTGGCCCGAGTGAAGGACTACTTTCATGTCGTGGGCAGAAATCACATACTGGCCTATGAGAACGGGGACATGATTGTCCGCCATTTGGTGATGCCAAACCACCTGGAATGCTGCACGAAGCCTGTCATGGATTTCTTGGCCAAGGAGATGCCCGGAGTCCTAGTCAATGTGATGGACCAGTACTACCCTGCCCATGAGGTGGTAAGGGATGCGACCCCTTGGGAGGAGATCTCTCGAAGACTGAGTCTTAAGGAAGCAAGAGAAGCCTGGGAATATGCCCGCAGCCTGGGACTGGACTTCGAGGCCATATCCATCAATTAGACCGCCACTCACAACCAAGGTCCGACCAAACTATTTTATAGGGCGCATATCCTAACACGGCTTCTCCGGCGCCGCCGGAGAAGGGATGGGAATGGTATTCAGCCGAACTAACGCAGGTTATTTTGCTCCCAGCACTAATTGGGCCCGAGCTCCCAGGCCTCTAACCTTACGAAACGACCGGCACGGACTCTATCGCTACGACTCCCGCTGGGAGGAGGACCTGCTATCCTTCGGCAGGAAGAAACCCTATTCCTTCTGGTCTTCCGCCAAGTACATCTTCATCCTTTCCCTCATGCTGTGGTGGATTCCCACCTTCGGGCAAATGATCGCTGGATACGTGGGTGGTCGCAAGGCAGGAAACCACTGGAAGGCCGTCGCCGCCGCCTCCCTCCCCGTCGCTCTCATCTGGATCCTCGCTCTCCTGGCGCAGGCTAGTGGAAGCTTCCCCCAGCTTGCCAATCTTCTGAGCCTTCCAGCCATGGCCGCATACGGTGTAGGGCAGGCGATACCCCTCTTCGACCCTTACATCCGTTTCATGGTGGACTACGTCACCTCCTTTGCCATGGCCCTGAAGCAGACCCTCGGAATGGGCCTCAACGGCTATCTGATAACCATTATCTTCGCCTACATAGGGGGCCTTATCGCCGTCCAGACAACCCGCGAGAGGACTGCGCACTCTGACGAGGAGGCGGTGGTCCGAGACGTACTTCCACCTTACGAGCCTGGATTCCCGCCGTTGGAGGCGCCTCTGCTCAGACCTCGCGCTTCCCTAACTGCCGGCCCCAGCAACTGGTATCAGGTCCACCAGGAGAGATACGACCACCTGCGGCGAATTCCAATGGCACCGTTCCCCTATGAGGAGGAGCCGGTGGAGTACTATGAACCCCCTAGGATTCCAGCTCAGCGACGCCTCGAGGAGGGTTATGACCTGGATGATGCTTACGGTCCGGCACCAGAGAGGGAACCAATGAGGGAGCCCCCACGAAGGCGACGTCTGAAGAGACTTGACAAGGAGGAGCTGATACGGAGGCTGGTGGAACGGGCCTTGAGGGAGTACGACAGGTCCCTTGCCTGAGTGTGTTCCAGCTTTGACCCAGCTGCTTGGTCGGGAGCGAAAGGTTGATTAGTTCCCTCCTTTGTCTTGGGAAGGGATGTTCTGTGTCAAGTGTGGTTCCCTGATGTACCCGGAAGGGGGGAAGCTGGTCTGTCGCCGGGAGGAGTGCGGTTCCGTCCGAGACTTAACGGGGGATGACGACGTCTTCGCCAGGGTCGTTACCGTATCTAAACAGAAACCTCCGGAACCCCTCGTCTTGGAGGAGATAGCGGAGACTATGCCTAGGAGCCGGATTGAGTGTCCCAAGTGTGCGAACTTTGAGGCCATGTGGTACATGAGACAGACTAGAGCCGCCGACGAGCCCGAAACCCGGATATATAGATGTGTCAAATGCAGCCATACTTGGAGGGAGTACTGAGAGTCTAGGACCCATGGCCAGATTTTTATTATATATGGAGAATGAAATATGAATAGCTTTATTATCGACATTACCTTAGGGGTGATGAACGGGGGAGTTCGATGTTTAGTGCTAAGATAAAATCCGAAGTGCTCAGGGAGATCACTGACGTGATATCCACACTCGTGGATGAGGCCAAGTTCAACATCTCCCCAGATTCTCTCTCCGTCAGGGCAGTGGATCCTGCCCATGTGGCTATGGTGGACATGTCCGTGGACAAGGCTGCCTTCGAGGAGTACAAGGCTGATGAAGGGGAACTGGGGATAGACTTGGACAAGATTAAGGAGGTCCTTCGCCTTGCCCGGTCCGGGGATGTAATCAGTCTAGATCATGATGAAGACAGGAACCGACTCGTCGTTCACGTGGGCAACATAACCCGCCAGATGTCCTTGGTGGATACTGCTGGAATGTCTGATCCTAAGGTCCCCAACCTAGACCTCCCCGCCAAGATAGTATTGAGGACCAATGAAATGAGGCAGGGCATCAAGGCGTCGGAGAGCGTCTCGGATCACATCGCCCTCGTGGCTCACTCCGACGGCTTCGAGATGATATCTGAGGGAGATGCCGACACAGTGAGGTTGGATCTCCCCAAGGACCTGCTCGACGAGCTTCAGTGCAAGGAGAAGGTCCGCTCCCTCTTTCCTCTAGACTACTTCTCCAACATGGTGAAGGCAATAAGCGGCACCTCCACCCTTACCATCCACCTAGGCAATGACTATCCGGTGAGGATGGAGTTCACATTTGCGGGGGAGAACGGTCGGGCTACCTATTTGCTGGCGCCTAGAATCGAATCGGAGTGATTCGTTAATATTTCTAGAAGTTCTCAACGAAATGACCAGGAAAGTAGCCTGCAGATAGTCAGTGGCCTTTTGGTCTCCTGTATTTCTTCTCACGTAGGACATCTGAGGAGATATCAGGCTACGCTGCTGGTGTTCTCGATGGCGATGGTTACCTTTCGATACTGAAGAGCAGGTTACGAGGATGGAACCCATATTATCAGTTAGAGGTTGGTGCCTCTCAGCTCTGGCCGGGCCCAGCGCTCCGATTTATCGCGCAGAGACTTTGAGGAACTATCTTCGGACCAATTACCAAGGAGGGTCACAGGCCAATGACCAGATGGGGGAGCAGGAATGTCAGGGCGGCGAGGATTGTGAAGAACCTGCTCCCCATTTGAGGTAGAAGAGGGACCAGGCCCTCCTTGCTACAAGCCCAGGGTATCATTGGCGATATCTCTCGTAGCCGCATTGAACGCCTGACCGCGACCGGGCCATGCGGCTCCGAGGTGAGTGAGAGTGTCCTACCTGGAAGTCAACGATTCTTGGCCACGATGTCGCTCAGGGTGTCGGCTACATCCTCACAGAAGTCCGTGGCCAGCTCCATCTTCTCGTAGATCTCCTTCAACTTGATCACGGTGATGGCGTCCTTTGTCTTGAAAAGGACTGCAATGGCCTCGTTCATTATGTCGTCGGCAATGTTCTCCAGCTTGTGCACATCGACTGCAAGGCTCTCGACCTTGCCTCCCTCCTCCCGCCTCTCAATCATGTCAAAGGCCTCGTGCAACTTCTTCACCGATTGGAAGATTACCTCCGCTAGCCGGCGCATCGCTTCGTCTGGTTCCTTCACCTGATAGAGCTCCAAACGGAGGACCGTGGCGTAGAGCATGTCAATGACCTCATCCAACTTGCTTGCCAGGTCCCTCAGATCCTCTCTATCTATAGGTGTGATGAAGGTCTCGTTGAGGGACTCGTGTACCTTGTGGACGATCCCATCTGCTTTATGCTCAAGCTCCTTCATGGCCTTTCTCGAGGAAGATAGGGAATCATAGCTATCCATCAGATCCACCATAGCCTGAGCCATATCCCGGGCCACCACTGCCTCCTGCCTCAGCAAGGAGAAGAAGCTGATTCCCTGCTCCGTCTCAGAGGCTCTGAAGGTCATCGAAATCACCTACCCGCCAGGACGAGGATGAAGAGCTGATCGGCAGCCTCCTTGGCCATGTCGGCGGCCACCTCGATCTCGTTCAGTATGTCCACCAGCAGGGTCATGGCTCTAGCATCGGGAGAGGAGCGAATGAGCCTCTTCTTGATCTCGAAAAAATGGCCATCGATCCTGTGCTCCAGTTTCTTCACCTCCTCCCTCCAGCTCAGCACTTTCCTCTCATCGCTCGCGAGGGCCTCCACAGCAGACCACAATGCCCTACACGTGTCCACCAGGTCCTTGCTCATTTCCTTGAAACTAGCCCAGAACTCCTTCGGAACACGTCTCTCCCACTCCAAGAGGAGCTTTAGGTTGAGGCCAGCCTGCTTCACATGGTCAGAAATGTCGTCAATTCGTCTCGCAAGCAGCATGAGGCTCTCTCTCTGTTTAGGCTCCAGATCCCCCCTAGCGAGCGTTCGAAGGAGGTCCACCTCCAGGTTGTCGGCTGCCTTCTCGTTTATGTCCAGTCTCTTGAGAGCCTCAAGGACTCCCTTTCTGTCCTCCCTGAGACAGTATGCCAGGGCGTTGTCCATCTCAACCACGGCGTCCAGCACCTTCGATAGATGCTCCTTTAGTTGTCGAGTCGCTGTAGACTCCCGTCGCCTCGATAGCCATCCCGTCAATGCCCTGTCACTCAAGTTTCAACGCCTCCTCCAAGCCCTCGTAAGGCCTAGGGTAGATTAACATCTTCTCATAATCGAATTCAACAGTAGTGTCCTCTCCCACCTTAAACCTTTCATGAGTCAGGGGGACGTCCACTGAGACCCTCTCCTCAGTGGCGAGCCTGACGATGTACCTCAACTCTGACCCCAGAAACCTTTCACCCTCCACGGTTCCCGGAAGTCCGTTGGGCGAGTAGCCCTTGCGAAGGTCTAGGTACTCCGGCCTCCACGCTAGGACCACGGCCCTACCTACAGAATGCCGGCCGTCGGGAACCCACAGGTACTGCTGGTTCCGCAGGGCGACCAGGGCCCATTCATCCGCCCTCTTAGCGATAGAGCCTTCCAGGAAGTTGTTTTCACCGACGAAGTTGGAGGTGAAGATGTGTGCGGGGGATCGGTAGAGTTCTCTTGGGCTTCCCTCCTCCACGATACGTCCCTTCCTCATCACCACGACCCTGTCCGCCACGCTGAGGGCCTCCTCCTGGTCGTGGGTCACATGTATGGCCGTCAGTCCCAGGTCCTTCACCAGGGCCCGCAGCTGATATCTCAACTCTAGCCTGACACGGGAGTCCAGGGCAGAGAGCGGCTCATCCAGGATCAGGAGCTGTGCCCTATTAGCCAGAGCCCGAGCGAGGGCGGCTTTCTGCTGGGCCCCACCGCTCAGCTCCCTTGGGAAGAAGCGAGATTGGTCCAGGAGGTCCACAAGCCGCAGCACCTCCTTCCCGATGGAGCTAACCTCCTCCTCACCAAGACCGCGAACCCACGGACTATAGGTGGCGTTCTTCCAGACGGATAGATGGGGAAAGAGTACGATGTTCTGGAAGACGTATCCCAGGTCCCTGTCCTCCAGTAGCACAGGGACGACGTCCCGACCATCGACGAGGACCTCTCCTTCGGTAGGCGCCCAGATGCCGGCTATCATCTTTATCAGGGTGGTCTTGCCACAACCGCTCGGCCCAAGAACGGTTACATACTCACCGTCGTCAACCCTGAGGTCGACATCCTCCACGGCCACGATAGGCCCGAACCGCTTGGTCACCCTTCGAAGCTCCACGAGCGGCATCACTCCAGCTCCAGGGCTGCGGTCAGACCTTCAGGTGGAGGTGTGAAGATCAAGCCATACTCCCGGGGAAAGGAGAAGTGCACCCTCTGCCCCTCCCTTAGGTGCTCTCCCGCAGAGGAGGGCATCTTGACCTTGGCCTTGCCGAGGCGGTCCAGGGACACCTCGTAGGTGGTCCTCTTGCCCGCGAAGAGGGCCCTGAGGATGGTGGCCTCGAAGGTGTTCTCCCCCCCTTCCTCCCGTGAGATTACACATCGATCCACCTTGACTCCGAGAACAACTGCGTCCCCCACCTTAGCCTGGGAGGGGGAGGCGGCGAGTCTCTGACCGGTTCTGAGCCCCACATAGGCGGTATCGCTCTCAACATCGACCACCGTCCCCTCGAAGAAGTTGGCCTCGCCGACGAAGTGAGCTACGAAGGGCTCCGCAGGCCTCTCATAAACCTCCCTTGGAGAGCTTATCTGCTTGATGCTTCCCCTTCGCAGTACGAGGATTCGATCAGCCAAGTTCAGGGCCTCTTCCTGGTCATGGGTCACGTGCAGCGTGGTGATGCCAAGTTGACTTGCCAGGTCCTTCAGCTCTCGTCGGAGCTCAATCCTCAAGCGTGCATCCAGGGCCCTGAGGGGTTCATCTAGGAGGAGAATGTCCGCATTGGCCGCCAGGGCTCTACCTAAGGCAACCCGTTGCTGCATTCCGCCGCTGAGTTCCCTCGGAAAGGAATATCTCCTCGCGAAGAGACGCACCAGATCCAACATCTCCCTCCCGACACGCTCCACCCTCTCCGGTGTCCAACCCTGTACCACAGGGCCAAAGATAGCGTTATTCCAGACATTGAGGTGATTGAAGAGGGAGTAGGTCTGAGGCAGATAGGCGATCCCCCGCTCTTCTGGAGGAACCCCATCCAGAGACCTTTCATCGAGGTAGACATGGCCAGCGTCCTGATTCAGGAGGCCGGTTATGATTCTCAGGAGCGTGGTCTTCCCGGCCCCGGTCGGGCCTAGGATGACGATGTACTCCCCGTCCTCCACCTCCAGGTCGATTCGATCTAGGGCAACAACGTCCCTGAAGGTCTTGCGGATTCCTTCGAGTCTCAAGCGCGCCACTATCTGGCCCTCCGGGTGATGTATCTCATGAGAAGCATAGCCGTTGCGGAGACGGAGATGAGAACCGTTGTTGCCAAGGCCGCTGCATAGAAGTTCTGTTCCTCCAGGATGAGGTTGACTATGTATACAGGCGCGGTGATGATGGCCTCCCGGCCAGCCACGGCCAGAGTAGCCCCTGTCTCCCCCACGCTCCGGGTGAAGGCCATGATGGCCCCCGCGAGGATAGAGGCCTTGATGATGGGAAAGGTTACCCTTCTAAAGCTCTGAAGAGGCCTAGCCCCGAGACTCCTGGCTGTCTCCTCCATCGCTGGGTCGAGTCCCTCAAGGGCCCCCGTCACGTTTCGCACAACGAAGGGGAAGGTGAAGGCTACGTGGGCGAGGGTTACGATGAAGAAAAGGGACGGGACGGGGACCAGTCTCTGTTGGGTGAAGAATAGGCTGAGGGATATACCTAGAGCAGCGCTGGGCACGATGTAAGGGACGTTGACCAGAACATCCATAGCCCGGCCGAGCCGCCTCATACCTCCGCGAACGATGAAGATGGCCATTGGTATACCGAGGGCCAGGTCTATCGCCGTTGCCACTCCCGCAATCATGAAAGAGAAGTAGATGCTCCGGTAGAGGGTGTTCCACTCAATCGGCTCAGGTGACCCGACAAGTAGGAATCCTATGAGGAAGAAGGAGGGAATGAGAACCAGGAAGATGAGGAAGAAGAAGGTGGCCCCATCCCTTATACGGGGGGCGATGCCCCTGCTCAGCCGCTTCTCCCACGTGGGAAAGATCCTCTTCATCGGTATCCTGGCTCTCATGGTCAGGATCTTGACGACAACAAGAAGGGCTAGGGCCGAGACGATCATCAGAATGGCCACTAGGGCGAGACCAGCGGTGAACTCGCTGGACTGGCAACCCGCAACATCAGACAGCGTCTTCCATGCGGCGATGAGGGCGGTGCCGTTGAGCTCTCCTTCGGCTCGGCAGTCGGCCGTGTTTACGCCAAACTTCCCGATTGTAGTTAGGGCCGTCACCACTCCCCCGGTATCGCTCAGGGCCTTGGCGAGAACTAGAGTGGCTCCCGTGGCGATGCCAGACCTGAAAAGGGGAAGGGTCACCGTCCTGGTCGCTGTCAGTTTACTGGCGCCAGAAGCCCTGGCCGCTATCTCGTAGTCGATGTCTATCTCCTTCAGTATCGCTGACAGAGAGCGGACCATGTATGGGAACGTGGTGGTGAAGTGCAGGAGGATGAGGATGAGGAGCCCACTGGAGACGAGCCCGAGAGATCCAAACGGCTTGAAGTCTAGGAAGGGCGTTACGCCCCAAAAGAGGGCCACTGAGAATCCGAGACCGGCAGTGGGGACTGCGAGGGGCGAGTCAATCAGGGTATTCAGGAGACTCTTTCCCCTGAAAGCCCTCCGAACAAGGAACCAGGCCAGGGGGAGTCCAAATACCAGGTCCACCAGGGTGACAATGATGGCCGTTTGGTATGACAGGAGGATGGCGGACCCTATAGTACCTAGAACCTCAGGCCGGGCCGACAGGAGGCCCTGAATGGCCTGCCAGCCGGTGAAAACGAAAGAGAGAACAAAGAGGGTGGGGAGGAGTACTAGGAGAAAGAAGTACAGCAGGACAGCCCCGTACCAGGTGGCAATGATGGGGCGCCTCGAGAGGAATGCGAGCAACCTCTGGCTGAGTCTTCTGTTTCTGGTATCCCCCTGACCCTCACGCAACTTCTAACCGCCAGGCGTCGCTAATTGAAACCAAGTTAAATCGTTTGTGTGGATGCTCTAGACAGGGTGCAATCACCTCATCCCCGATCCGCCACAACGCAACGGCAATTGAATCGCTTCTCTCTCACAGTTCTGGAGGGCCATCCCATAGCTCACAGCAGCATAACTCCCCTTCATCGAATTCCACACTTTTTCCTCTTTCTATTATCGGCTAAAACACCTCCGTGCCGATTCATAAGGGCTCCGGAAGGAGTTTTCCGTGCATAACTTTGTCAGGGATATGACTATATAGTCTATGAAGATACAGCTTATGGTTTGATAAATAGTCAGAAACTATGGAGACGAGGGTCGTTATGGAAGCTCGCAAAGTTCAGATAACCGGTGGATCTACGTACACTGTATCCTTGCCGAAGCACTGGGCCAAGAGCATGAATCTTAAGCAGGGGGATATGATCTTCTTTGAGCCTCTGGAAAATGCGCTCATACTTCGCACCGAGCAGAGGGAGAAGAAGGAGCCTCGCACCAAGGTTCTTCACATCGAGAAAGGGGAGCGACGTGAACATGTGGTCCGTAAGCTCATAGGTGCATACGTCACTGGGTACCAGTTTATCGAGCTCCGCTTCGGGTCCAGTGAGGCCGCAACTGCAAGAAGAGCTGCTAGGGAATTCTCGCGGATGGTCATAGGTGCAGAGGTCGTGGAGGAGACGGGGGGAAGGGTTCTCATCCAGGATCTCGCTAACCCCATGGAACTCTCCCCCGACAAGTGTCTACGACGCATGTACATGACTGTCCGGTCCATGGCTGAGGACTCGATTGTTGCTTTGAAGGCAGCGGATCCAACGCGAGCGGAGGATGTACCCCCCCGAGATCAAGATGTCGACCGCCTATACTGGATGGTCGCCAAGCAGTACCATCTTGCCGTAACTGACCCCAGCTATATGGTCACCTACAGCCTTCGCGGAAAGCTCCACCACTTCCGCACCGTTGCCAAACTTCTAGAAAGAGTTGGCGACCATGCCGAGAAGATTGCCCTGGCGGTAATCCAGCTAGAGGGGGAGGACCAGGATGATACATTTCTCGCCAAAGTGGACGGGGCCGTTCACCTTGCGCTAGGGATACTGGAGAAGGCCTTTACAGCGCTGATGGCAGAAAATATGGACATGGCCAACGAGGCCTTGGATGCTTGGGAAACGCTCTACCTGACAGTTGAGGAGCTTACTCAGGAGGTGAGCGGTGCGCCAGGCCCGCGACTACTGCCTCTGGCAACCATCATGGATAGCATCAGTCGAATAGGAGGCTACGCCTCCGACATAGCTGAGGTCGCGATAAACAACGTCATCAGCCAAGAGGAATGAGGAAAAGGCTCAACATCCTCACACCTAGAACCTCCTCGTCAGCACCGAAACGAGAAGGCCCGACCAGCTTTTCTATCTGTTCGGCTACGCTCCTCGGCTAGCTACCTCCCCAAATCCCCTAGGTCAAAGCCGCCTGCCTTGAACTGCTTCATGAGCTGTCTCCTCATCTTCCTGTTGCCTGCCAGCCCTCTGATAGCCCTCTTTGAAGCGTTGTAGTACTTCAACAGTTCCTTCACGTCCTTGGGATCGGTCCCGCTGCCCCTGGCTATACGGAGTATCCTCGAGGACTTGATGGTCTTAGGGTTCTCCTTCTCGTACTCCGTCATCGAGTCCATGATGAACCTGAACTTCCTCAGCTTCCCCTGCGTCTCCTCCATCTGCTCCTCCGAGAGGACATCAGGCATGCCTGGAAGCATGCTGAACACCTTGGAAAGGGGCCCCATCTTGGTGAGGGCCTCCATCTGCTCGTACATCTCCCGCAGGGTGAATCGTCCGGAAAGCAGCTTGCGAGCGGTCTCCTCCAACTGCTCCTGATCCAGGGCCTCCTGGGCCCTCTCAAGAAGGGACTGGATATCTCCCATGCCCAGTAGTCTGGAGATGAACCTGGGTGGCTCGAACTTCTCCAGGTCTTCGATTCTCTCCCCAACGCCCACGAAGCATATGGGAGCTCCCGTCTCGGCCACCGCGCTGATGGCACCGCCTCCTTTGGCCGAGCCGTCCAGCTTGGTCACGACGACTGCGGTGATTCTGACCGCTTCATGAAAGGCCTTGGCCTGGGGTCCAGCCTGTTGTCCTGTGGAGGCATCCAGGATCAGAATCGTCTCATCGGGATTAACCGCCTTGGACACCTCCTTGATCTCCTCAATGAGATCCGCCTCTAGGGCGTGCCGGCCGCTGGAGTCGACTATGATTACGTCCTGATCAGCCAGCCTCTTCAAACCGCTTCGAGCCACCTTGATTGCGTTCTTCTCGGCCGGGTCCCCATAGAACGGGGTTTCCAACCGCTCCGCCAACTGCTCTAGCTGGTCGTATGCGGCGGGCCTGTGGGTATCGGCCTGAATCATGCCCACCTTCAGGCCCTTCTTCTGAAACCACTTGCCCAGCTTGGCCACAGTGGTGGTCTTCCCTTGACCGTAGAGCCCGACTAGGAGGATTCTCTGCTTGCCTAGCCTCAGATCTTTGGGCTGCCCTAGGATTCTCACCAGTTCCTCGTAGATGATATGGATGACATGCTCTCTGCCACTCATGCCAGCCGGCGGCTTCTCCGTCAAAGCCCTCTTCTCCACCTGTCGGCTGAGCTGAAGGGCCATCTCCACCTTGATGTCAGCCTGCAGGAGGGCCCTCTGCAGATCCCTTACGACCTCACTGACGAGTCCCTGATCTACGTGGGAGGCCCTAGCTATCTTTCTGAGGACCTCTCTCAGGGATCCTCCCAGACCTTCGAGCACCATTATGTCACCATCTGGTCGCTGCCTATATTAGCATGACGGCCGGAATCCAAAACACATGATGACTATCCCGATATAAGAAGAAAACAGGGAGAGGGCTAGCATTGTCAGAAGGGATGGGATGCACTCTAACGCACTAGCCCGATCTCCCCCGTAATCCTATGCTTCATTCAATATATAATCCTTTTCATGCTAATGACATGCCTGGCTACTACTAGAGGTATCCCGATTTCTGCAGGATCATGAGGTCCTCGGTGCTTAGTTTCTCCCCCTTCTTGAACTTCCCATAGATGAGCTCCGCCTCCTTCTTCGCGCTGACCTCCTCCTTCTTTACTCTTGACTGCCGGTCCTTGGCCCTGATGCCGTGGATGATCTTGTCATAGTCGCGGACTTGCCGTATGAATTCGATGTGCTTCTGATGTCTCTCGTCGGCGAGCATCTTCGTCTTGATGAATTCTTCCTGAGCACGGTCTGCCGTTCTGCGTGTTTCGTCCCCCTTCTCGTACAGGGCCAGCATGGCGTCGTGATCTATCTGGGCCTCTTCTGCCAGACGACTAACCTCACGATGACACGACTCCGCCATCTTCTTCGCTTCGTCTATTCTTTGCTGGTGCTCCCTGACCTCCTCGTCCTCCTGTAGCTGCCTCTCCATCTTCACTATGTCCGCCTGAAGACGGGCGATCTGCTCTATCAGGTCACGCTCTTTGTCCACGGCAAGGACAGAGGTCTGCTGCCTGAACTCCAGACTCCTCAGGTCTCTCCTCAGTTTGTCGATGGATATGCCCCCCTTGGGCACCTTCCTCCTCCGCAATCTACCGAGCTCCCCCAGAAGTTCAGCCACCTTCCTGTTCCATTTCTCCCTCTCGATCTTGGCCTCCTGGACCTCCTTGTTTAACCCATCCCTCTCCGCCTTGTGCTGTGTCGCCTCCTCCACAAGCTCTCTTACCCGAGCGTTAAGGCTGTCCCTCTTCTGAATCCAGTCCCTCGTCTTCTCGTTGAGTTCGTCCCTTTTGTGACGATGGAGGTCTGCCTGAGCATCCGCCTGATTTCTCTTCTCAACCAGTTCAGATAACAACTCGGTCATGGTGGCTGGCAATCACTAGGAATTGTTGGGCCTTTAAATGCTTTGTCTGGCAAAGCCGCCTGAAGTCCCAGGCCCAACTCATTGCTGGATAGTGCAGCCTCCACGAAAAGCCGTCTCATCTGAACCTGCAGCGCTTGGTAAGGTGACGACTGCAGCCTGAACGATACGCGGGAGAAGATGTCGTTCGAGAAGGTTCGGAACCTCAGTCTGCTACCAGCACGTAGCGTTTGTAGGCCTCCTCCATCTCGTTGAAGCAGTACTGGATCGTGTTGAAGCCGGCCCTCAAAGACGCTACCTCCCTCGCTACCCTGTCCGGGTCCTCCTTCTTCGTAGCTACCCTGTATATGAGGTCACCCACTTCCTCCATCTCCGACTCTCTCATCCCCAACCTTGTCAGCTCCTGGCTGCCAAGGCGAATGCCACTGGGGGATATGGGACTCTTATCCTTGGGGAGTAGGTTCTTGTTGGTGATGATGTTCGCTTTCTCCAGGTCCAGGGCTACCTGAGCCCCCCCACCCTCCAAGGAGACGTCCACGGCTATGGTGTGGGACTCAGTGAATCCCAGCTGCTCGCCAAGGACCTTCATTCCTCTCTCGTGGAGGGCCTGACCAAGAGTCCTGGCGTTGTTAACCACCTGGTCAGCGTACTTCCTGCCGAAGACCTCAAACTCCGCCAGGGTGATTCCCAGAGCCGCCATGGCGTGGAGATGGTGATTGCTCACAACTCCTGGAAACACTCCTCGAAGAAGCCTCTTCTTCATCTTCTCATCCCGCGGATTCGCCAGGAGAACTCCGTGTTGAGGCCCAGGCAGTGTCTTGTGGGTGCTACCAGAGATTATCTCCGCCCCCTCCCTCAAGGGATCCTGGAATCTGCCACCTGCTATGAGGCCCAGGACGTGTGCTGCGTCGTACCAAACGTAACATCCCACTTCTTGAAAGGCGTCTTGGAGCTCCTTGAGGGGAGTGGGAAATAGGAAGACTGACTGGCCGAAAAGGGCCACCTTCGGTTTCACCTGTCTGATGAGTCTAGCAGATCCATCCACATCGATGGTCATGTTCTCCTCGTCCCACGGATAGGCGACAGTGTTAACGCCCCTCACACCCACTGCTCCGAATCTGGCAGTGCTGATGTGGGCACCATCTGAGAGAGCGACGGTGGTGATGATGTCCCCCGGTTTTGTGAGGGCGAAGAGGACAGCCAGGTTGGCCACGGTTCCGGATGTAGGTCGGGGATCCGCAAGGTCACACCCAAAAATCCTCTTCAGCATCTTCGTGATGAGAATTTCGACCTCATCCACGTATGTGTTGCCCTGGTAGTAGCGCTTCCCCGGGAGCCCCTCGGCATATCGGTGTCCGAAGTCGGACAGGTACATCTCCATGGATAGGGGGCTCATGAGATTCTCGGAGGCGATCAAACACAGGGACTTCTGAAACCAGGCATGGTGTTTGTCTACGGAATCGGTAATGGCCTCAGCGTCTGCGTTCATTGACTCACGCGGCTGGTAAGGAGGCCGGGGTTATAAGTCTCCAATGGGCTGAGACCTCTTAGGGGTGAGTCTCCCTACTGGCAAGAAGGCTTTTGTGCTTGGACGGCCCTGGGCGGATGTGGGCCGATCCAGGGAACTCCTGGAGCTGCGAGAGACCATCATAGCCTGTAGAATGTGCCCCCGCATGGTGGAGCTCAGGGAGAAGGTCGCCAGGGAGAAGCGGAGGGCCTTCATGGACTGGACCTATTGGGGTCGTCCCGTTCCAGGCTTTGGGGATCCCAAGGCGCAGCTCGTCATCATTGGTCTGGCTCCTGCAGCTCATGGTGGAAACCGCACCGGGAGGGTCTTCACGGGAGACCCTAGCGCCGCCTTTCTCATGAAGTGCCTGCATGAGGCGGGATTCGCCAACCAACCCATCTCAGAGAGCCGGGACGATGGCCTCCGCCTTCGGAACGCTTATATGACGGCCGCGGTCCGGTGTGTTCCGCCTGAAAACAGGCCGACCTCCCAGGAGGTCAGGGAGTGTGCACCCTACCTCTGGAGGGAGCTGTACATCCTCCAACCTCGGGCGTTATTGGCATTGGGTCGCCTAGCCTTCGACGCCGCTATGGCCTACCTGGGGAGGAGCTACACAATACGGAAGCGGGAGGCGACCTTTCGTCACGGCGCTTTCTATCCCTTCCCTCGAGGTGCCCCGACCCTGTTCGTATCTTATCACCCAAGCCCCCGCAACACCCAGACGGGCCTGTTGACCCGAGAGTCGTTCCAAGATATCTTGAGCCGCATTGGCCTGTGGCTCGAAAAAGAGCGCTAGATGACTGAACAGCATCAGAAGCTGCCAACATCTTTATTCGAGCTGTCGGCTTGCTCTTCCGGAGGCGATCCTTGCCCGAAACATATGTGATGGCGATATTCGCTGCAGTCATGATTCTCACATATATTGGCATCGCCTATGAGCGGATTCACAAGACCACGGCTGCTCTTCTTGGAGCAGGAACTGCCATCCTACTAGGCGTCTCCCTTGGGTTGTTCCCTTATGGTACTGTGTATGACGTGCTCAAGGACGACCTCAATATCATTGGGGTCATCGTGGGCACGGGGATCTTGGTCGGTATCACTTCCCGGTCGGGTCTCTTCCAGTTCATAGGGATCAAGATTGTAAAGGCCACTGGGGGAGACAAGATTCGCCTCTTCCTGTACCTGAACCTCCTGACCTTCGTCTTCGTTAGCTTCCTCACTATCGTCCCGTCGATGCTCATCATCGTCTCCCTTACCCTCGTGGCC
This sequence comes from Thermoplasmatota archaeon, assembly GCA_022848835.1. Lineage (GTDB taxonomy): Archaea > Thermoplasmatota > Thermoplasmata > RBG-16-68-12 > JAJISG01 > JAJISG01. The sequence continues at coordinate 16,207 of JAJISG010000205.1, forward strand.
TGTCGGGTCTTGGAGTACGACCCGAAGCCCTATCTGATTAGCGAGGCCATAGTCGCCAACTCGGGGGCACTGACCACCTACGCCAGCAGTCTGCCGAACCTCATCATCGGTACCGCAGCCGGCATACCATATGTCCAATTCCTCCTGGTCTCTGCCCCTTTCGCCTTCATCAGTTTCGCCTTGGCTTATGGCCTCCTGCGTTTCTTCCTACGTCGAGACCTCGGGCAGAAACCCTCCACCACGAGCCTACAGGAAATGCGAGAGAGGGTGGAGAGGTTCGATGAGTGGAGCGTGGTGAGGGACAGGACCTTCTTCCGTCGGTCCGGAGTCATCCTACTGGGCACTATCGTTGGCTTCGCTGTTGCCCCGCAGTTCGGTATCGGGCTGGACTTCGTTGCACTGATGGGAGCAACGGCTGCGCTTCTCCTGTCGGGAATAGACACTGACAAGGCTATTAAACAGGTCAACTGGGCGATAGTCCTCTTCTTCGTGGGGCTCTTCACAATCATCGCTGCAGTGGAGGCGTCTGGATTGCTGGAGGTGGTCGCCCTAGCGATCACAGATCTCACGGGTGGGGGTCCCATGGCAACCCAGGGTGTCATCCTATGGTTCTCCGCAGGGGCCTCTGGCTTTGTGGACAACATCCCAGTATCCGCCACGATGATCCCGATAGTATCGACGATGGGGCAGGCAGGCCTGAGCATGGACCCCCTGTGGTGGAGCGTTATCATCGGGTCCAATCTGGGCGGAAGCATTACGCCCATCGGAAGCATCAGCTGTGTCATTGCCCTCCATTCCCTGGAGACTGAGGCCGACACCCGTGTCTCATGGCCTGAGTTCATCAAGATAGGCGGAATCATAGTAGCGGTCCAGATGGTGGTCGCGACCGCGTACCTTTTCCTGCTTAGTACCTTCAACATGATACCTACCATACCAGGGTGAAGAGATGGAGCTGGGAAAGCGGGACGTGGAGAAGATTGTGGAGGAGCAGGTAGAGGCCTTTGAGGAGGCCCTTCTCGAACGCGTGAGGCTCGTGGAGCCCACCCCTAGGACCATCCTCCTCGCTCTAGACCACTCCGATCAGGACTCGATGGCGACAAGTTTGGGGGCGGAGATCGGCCGCAGGCACAATGCCGTCATCGCCGTCACTGGTGGCTTCCCCGATGAGATGGAGGAGGAGGCCAGGAGCTATCTGTCCGAGGCTAGCCACCGCCTCAGGGAGGAGGGGATAGATGCCAGGACGCTCTGGGCGCCGGAGAAGAAGTCCTTCGACAAGATTCTGTGGGCCCAGAGGGAATCCGGGGCGGACATACTGATCCTTCCGGCCCCGTACTTCAGGGATATTGAGACTCTCGGCGAGGATAGCATTGGCACGAATCTGGATGTTATCTTGGCACGATCGCCGATTCCAGTCCTCGTCATTAGAAATCCAGGCCCTGAGCCTGAAGAGGTGCTGGACCGTATCCATCTGGCGATTTTTGACCACACGCCTCCGAGCCAGGCATCTGCCGAGTGGGCCATCCTCTTGGCAGGAGGGGGCCGCATGGACGTCCTCGCCCTCGTGGAGGAGGAGTTGGTGGAGATGATGGAAGAGGCCCTCGTCTCCGAGGGGATCACGGAGGAGGATCTCGAGGAGGGGCTCATTCGCAGTCTGGTGCCTCTCGTATCCGCTGTACTCCGCCGATGCGACGATGCGGATATCCCGTGCGATGTGGACTACGTGACGGCGGACCTGGTGGATACGATCACCAGGCGGGCGGGAAGGAGGCGGGGGATGATCGTCCTCAGGGGATATGAGGCTCGCGACAGACCTGGGGAGAAGGTCGCCCGAGAGGTCATCCTGCGCTCTAGGGCACCAGTCATGGTCGTGAAGGAACCCACCAGGTCGTAGACTCCTGCCTGGAAGAGCCCTAGAAGACGGTAATCTCCCCCTCCACAAGTCTGAGTGTGAGATCGGAGATGCGCCTCAGCCCTTCGTCTATGATGGCGTCAACCTCAGCCTTCACCCTAGACAGGGGTACGCCCTTGGCCATGATGAGCTGTGACGTGGCCGCCTGAGGGTAGTCGATGGGCTTGCCTATCTGGGACACGATTCGCATATGTACCTCTTGAATGTCTCCTTGCCCCATGTCAAATATCCTTTCCGCTAGCTCCCTGGACAGGACGTTGTACAGCTTTCCCACGTGAGTGACGGGGTTCTTTCCGGCACACGCCTCCAGGCTCATCGGCCTGCACGGCGTTATCAGTCCGTTGGCCCTGTTCCCTCTCCCCACGGAACCATCATCACCATTCTCCATGGAGAGACCCGTGACGGTCAAGTAGAACACGTCCTGGTCGTAGTCGTCCCCAGTGTTGATGTCCACCTTCACGTTCCTCTTCGCATGCTTGGCGCTAAGGTCGAGAATCTCGTCTTGGAGTTGCTCGATAACGCTTACGTAGTGGCTCTTATCCGGGATGAACCGATCCACCATGGCAGCCGCTATGGTGAGCCTGATGTTGTTCTCTCGGCGAACGCCCATTACCTTTATGTCGTGGCCAACCTCCGGGAGGTCGGACTTCAGGGGGCCATTTATGAATTTCTCTGTCTCGAGGATGAGCCTTTCCGTCTCGCTCAGAGGGGCAAAGCTGACGCCGAATGATGTATCATTGGACAGGTGTTTCTGGGTGTCGTAGAGGGCCGTAAGGTCGTTGGACCCCTTTCCGATCAAACAGTCGATGGTCACATCCGTATCAACTTCAAGGTGGGCACCCATCTTCCTGAGGTACTCCTTGGCGGCCTGCACCGCGCGACGGCCGACCGGGAAGCTATCACCGTTCGCGTCTACGGTGGCCCTTCCGACTAGGATGATCTTGGCCGGCTCCAATATATTGCCCCCTCCGAAGCGGGGATTGGACTGGCCACCGACTATCTGAACCTCATCGGTGTTGTGATGGAGTATACGGCCAGACTCCTCCAAGTACATCTTACAGAGAGCCACAGAGACGGCCTCCGCAATTGCGTCGGCCACGGTATCAGGATGGCCTACGCCCTTCCTCTCCACGATCTCGCTGAAATACATCTCGATGGGCGTATGTGTGAGTTCTTCGACGATGATGTTTCTAGTCAGACCGAGGCCCCCAAAGATGGGCAAGAACAAGGTTCGGGTTTCTTATATTTCTTTCTCCAGCCCAGCGTTCTCGCCATCCGGCATGGGAACTTCATATTCCATGAAGTCGTGGGCCACGTGAGACTCGGGGAAGATCTTCCGCGCCTCCTCTTCCATAGCCACCGGGTCGCCGTACCTTGGGCTGATGTGCGTCAGGAAAAGGAGCCTGGCCCCACACCTCTTGGCCATCTGGGCCGCCTGACGAGCCGAGGAGTGTCCGTACTCGTTGGCCTGGGCTTCCAAGGTGGACTCCACCGTGGAGTCATGGATAAGGACATCACAGCCCTGAGCGAAGGACACAAGCTCCTCGTTGGGCCTTGTATCGGACGTGTACACCACCTTCTTCCCCCTCCTTGGAGGGCCGAGAACCAGGTCCGGCTTGATGACTTTCCCCTTCCAGAGCACCTCCTCACCCTTCTGCAGTTTGCGGTATAGAGGCCCTTGAGGAATGCCAAGCTTCTTCGCCTTCTCGAGGTGGAACTTTCCCGGGCGCTCTTTCTCCTCAAGGCAGAACGTCAAGGTCGGGACTTGATGAAGGGAGCGCGCGGCCTTGATGTAGTACTCTCCGCAGTCCACCACTCCTCCAGGCTTCATGTCGTGGACAACCACCTCGAACGTGGCCTGGAAGAGGTTGATCTTCATGAGGGTCTTGACGGTC
>JAJISG010000206.1 GCA_022848835.1 Thermoplasmatota archaeon
CACATGGTATGATGGGAGCTGTAGCGGTCGCGATCCTCGTTGTGGAGGATAATGGGCGCATCATGTTGCTCAAGCTGAGGCCCCAGACGGCAGAGCTCGAGGTCTCTCAAGAGATGGAAGAAGTTCCTCCGGACCCTGGAGACACCACTAAGAAGTACGCGAGCGGTGCTAAGTTCGTGGCCCTCAAGGGCAACCTGATCGACTCGGAGCACGGGGCGTGATATGCCTCTTTTAGGTCAGGCTCGCGTCGGCGATCTAGTTCAGGTGCAATTTGAAGAGCTGGAGGGCATAAGAGTAAGAGCGGTGTGGCGCAAAGCAACAGTGGTGGACGTTAGAGACTCCGGCAGAGTTATAGGTGTCATGTTTTCGGATGGCAGCGGCTTGGTGGTCCATCCTGGGAGATGGCGAAATTTAACACCGAGGTGCTTGGATGGCTCTGAGCCTGCCTAAGGACCTTCGTCCCTACCAGCAGGAGGATTACCTCTTCCTGCTTAAGCACCCTAGGGCCATCTTCGCTGACGTGATGGGTCTCGGCAAGACTTACGTCGTGACTTCTCTCCTGAGAGATTGCCGATCCGACCTTCCTGAGAACGTACGCATCCTTATCCTGTGTCGCAGGAATGCATTCGCTGTCTGGGAAGAGCACTTCGCTCTCCACCTTCCGGACATAGAGATAGTGGTTGTCCAGAAAACTCCTCCGCAGAGGCAAGCAATCTGGGTAACCCGTAGCGAGACTGGGGCTCGGGCTTATCTGTGTTCTTACGCATCGTTCATTCGGGATGCCCAGTTGAAGAGCGACTCTCTTGTACGCTGGGATATCGTCATATGCGACGAGTACCACAGGATGCTACTCAGCCGCAAGACCAAAACGTTCAAAGCTCTCAGGCGAGTACGTTCCCAGGTGCTGTGGTTCCTCTCTGGGACCCCTGCGAGACGCGGAGCACAGAATCTCTGGCCTGCGCTGCACCTAATCAAGCCCCACATGTTCCCCAGCTACTGGAAGTTCATAAATACCTACTGCTGGATCGAGAATACACCCTTCGGTATGCATATCATGGGGGTCCGTAATCCTGGTGCCCTACGCGCCCTCTTGAGGAACCACATGATCCGCCATACCAAGGAGCAGAAGCAGGTCGCACTCGAGATGCCTCCCAAGACGAGGCAAATGCTCCCCACCGTGATGGACTCCGAACAGGCGGGGATCTACAAGGCTCTGAGCGAGGACCTTATGGTTCTGATCAGTGTCGGTGACGACAGAGGCGGAGCCTCACTGATCGCGGCACCCAACAAGTTGGCTGCAATGATCAAGATGAGGCAGCTCCTCGTTTGCCCCAAGATCCTGGACCCCTCTCTCGGTTACGGAGCGGGCATTAAAGCCATCCTGGAGAAGGCTGACGAGCTGGACAAGCCTCACTTCGCTATCTTCACTCCCTTCAGGCCCGCCCTACCTCATATCGAGGCTTGCCTGCGCAAGGAGGGATACAAGACGGTCGTGCAGCTCAAGGGGGGTATGTCGAGCGAAGCTCTCAAAGCAGCGATCACAGAGGTGAAGGCTGAGGAGGGTGTGGCTATCGGGACCATCCTGTATGCGGAATCCTTCGAAATTGAAACGATGTCCTACGGGTTCATGCTCGGCTACGAGTGGACCGCTGACGACAACGAGCAGGCCGAGGATCGCATCCATCGTCTGATCTCGCCTCTACCTGTGAACATCTACTACGTCCGGCACTCCGGCACCATTGATGACCACATCATGGATATCGTCAACCAGAAGTACATCACTGTGAACAAATTCCTCAGAGACCCCGAAAACCTCCGGAAGGTGCTGTCATGACCATAATCAAGCCCCATATACTGGCGGCTCTAGCCAGGCTGAGACCTATCGACTGGCAGAAGGCCCGCCTGTATCGCTGGGAGCGCAACATCGTCTGGCCGATCTTCGGCTCCGACGTGCCACGGGGCATGGACGAGATAACCAACTTGGCCAACTTGCTGGCTAAAGCCGTACGGGCGACCCGCAACCCTATCGTGGTCATAAATCCCGAGTCCCCTGGACCTCGTGCTCTCATCTTCAAGAACACCATCACCCTCCCAGCCGTCGTTTGGCTTGGGTACAAACCTGCGATCGCTCACGAAATTGCTCACTTGGTACGCCATTCGACGTCTCATAATGGCAAGTTCGTGAAGGTATACTGTTACCTCCTAAGCCACCTCCCTGGAGCCCCCACGAGACACTTCTTCGTAAGGAGCGCTATGCGACATGGAATCAGAGTCGCCCGATAACCTTTCAGGCTGGCGCCAGAGGGTATACCTGGCTAACCTGCATACTGCCTGCAAGCAGAAGTATGGCCAGGGGCTGAAACCAATGTCCTACGTGATAATCAACGCCCGAGACGGGGACATCTGGTGTGTGGGAGCTGTTTTGGCCTTGATCCACGAGGAGCAGGCCTATTGGGCACTCCCCATTAGGTTCTCAGTCCCGTACGACATCGCCTTCGGGAGCAATGTCGATCTAATACTTCGCATGGGGTCCTACGTTGACACGCTCTTCCTTGTGGGGACTTTCCCAGGCGAGGAAGTGCGCCTCAGAGAGTCCCTGACCTACCGCGACGTAGCCTGACCTCTAAATTCCTCTTGAGACCCTAAGAGGTCCCCTTTTATAATAGTTGATATGGTTTGAGAGGCCGAGGCAAGGTGCAATACGTCATACGGACCAGTGACCGTGCTGCCTTCAAGCGCTGTCGTAGAAGGTGGAACTGGTCTTCCCACCTGAGGAGTAATCTGGAGCCTACCCGTACGGCTGAGCCCCTCTGGACTGGGACAGGGATACACTTTGCCCTCGAGGATTACCACGGGCACAACAGATACGGCAGCCCATCGGACGCATTCAGGGCCTTTACCGAGGCTTGCCGCAAGCTCCCCAAGAGGCTAGCCTATCTCCCTGATGGGTGGCGGGAAGAGCTAGATCTCGCCCTGGGTATGCTGGATTACTACCTCGTATGGCTCGAGGGCAGAGATCCGCTGAAGACCTATTGGATCAATGGAAAGCCTCAGGTTGAGGTCCACTGGGAAATCGAAATCCCGTGGGACGAGAATTCCCCCTTCGCGTGGCGCCTGGATCCTGGCGACACTATCGTTCACCGGGGGCGCTTCGACAGGGTAGTCATCGACGAGCACGGGCGGCTGTGGATCGTTGAGTATAAGTCCGCGAAGAGGTTTGAGGTTCTGCATTTCGAGACCGATGGCCAGTGCAGTACGTACTCCTGGTCCGGCTCCTGCCTCTATGACCAGGAGATCTCGGGCATCATCTACCAGCAGCATCGCAAGGACGTCCCTGACGAGCCCAAGTTCCTGAAGTCCAGTGGGAAGTACAGCACCAACAAGAGCCAGTTAACGACCTCTCGGCTGTACCGCAAGGCTCTCATAAACCTGTACGGCGACATTGACATAGTCCCCTCCGACAACATCAAGATGCTGAACCTTCTGCATGAGCAAGAAACTGAAGACAGCGACAAGTTTGTCCGCCGCGACAGGATAGAGCGCAGCCCTCAACAAATCCAGGCCGAGGGAGCCAAGATCCTGCTGGAGCTTGAGGACCTAGTGAACGACGAGCTCCCGCTATATCCAAGTCCCACAAGAGATTGCTCGTACTGCCCATTCGTCGGGCCGTGCGTGGCGTTTGATGATGGTAGTGATTGGGAAGAATTATTGAGTGCGTCAACCAAGCAACGCGAAGAGGAACCCCAAGGATGGCGACAGCGCCTACCCGAGCCAGGAAAGCTCCAGCTCCAGCAAGTCCAAGCGAAGCCCCCAGTGAGGCTCCAGCTCCCACCAGGCCAGTAAGGCCCCCTCCCTTCATCATCGAATCCCAGCAGGAGATTCTCCGCTGGCTGAATCTGCTCATCTACGGGGACTACGGCGTCGGTAAGACGCACTTGGCGGGCACCTCCGCCGACGTTCCTCAGATGCGCGATGTCATCTTGATCAACGCCGAGGCCGGCGATCTCACCCTGAGCGGGAAGGAATACAGCTTCCCGTTGATTGACAGCATTCGCGTAAACGACTACGCAACGGTGGCTCGGGTCTATGACTTCCTAAAGGTCCACTGCAAGTATCGCGATGCCAACGACACTGACAAGTTGCGCGATCTCGAAGCGCGCCTGAGGGGCGTAGACGCCAAAAAGATCAAGAAGCCTCGCATGTACCGTACAGTCCTTATCGACTCTGGCACGGAAGTTGAGTCCTACTGCATGAATGCCCTCCTCGGCATCACGGATGCTACCAAGATGGACGAGGAGATGGCGTCGGCTGAGTGGGGCGAGTATAAGCGCAACCTCAATATGGTCAAGCGCATGGTTCGCAACTTCCGCGATCTGCCCATGCATGTGATCATGACCTGCGCACAGCGCTGGGTGCAGGACGAAGCCAAGAAGTTCAACTACCACCCAGCCATGACAGGGCAGCTCTCCGACGCGGTGCAGGGCTTCATGGACATGGTGGGGTACTACATCACATCAGGGACCTCGGAGGAAGGCAAGACCAACAGGAGGCTCTACGTAGCTCCTACTGGCAGGTTCAAAGCCAAGTGCCGCATCTCAGGGTTCAAAGGAACTCACTTCGACAACCCGGTAATGAAGGACATCATCAAAGCCATAGGGTTGCTGAAGGAGTAAGGGGCTAACAGCCCACACACAAGCGAAGAAAAGGAAGAGCACAACATGGCGAAGAGAAAGGCGAAAGACCCCGAGCCGGATCCCTTCCCAGAGGGAGAGGAAGAGGACGAGGCTGGAGGTGAAACTGTAGGCTTCGAAGGCGAGGACTACAGCGGAGAGGGCGATATCGACCTCTCTGGGGTCGATGAAGAC
>JAJISG010000207.1 GCA_022848835.1 Thermoplasmatota archaeon
GGGAGAGTGCAATTTTCCACACCCTGAGGTTCCAGGCAAAGTATCCCGATGAACCTTGTACGATTGAAAGCCTCACCCTAGAGTACAAACCCTTGCGGGTCACCGCGATCGCCACGTAGGAGCGCCGACAATGACCTGGGAAGAATTCTTCATCTGGAATGACGTCACCGATCCGGGTGCCAAAGAGAGGATGCAGCGAAATTTTGCCAATCCTCAGGAGTACTGGACATCGATTGGTCAGGGTCAACTTCCTGGGGGTGGTGGCACCGACATCTTTGGCATAGGTGGTGGAGAGGGTGGTGGTGACGACATGCTCACCCCTGCCGACTGGCAGAAGGACTACGTTTCCGGTGGTCTCGATTACCTGAAAGAGAATCGTGGGATGCTCATGGATCGTATGGGTCCTCACTACGCATCCGTTGAACACCTGGCTCGAACCGGCCAGGACGTCGGCACCGAGGATATGATCACCCGAGGCACGGAGCAGATGTCTCGCGACATTCGAAGCCGGTCGGGTGCTGCCGGGACCTACGGCGCGAACTTTATGAACGCTGCGGAGGGCATGTCAGAACGAGCTGGGATAGGAGAGACCGCTCGATCCAGGTCAGCATTCCGACAGTGGGGATCTGAGCAACAGGCTGATCTCGACAGGACCCTTGCTGGATTCCTTGGTAACACCGCGGGCTCCTATGCAGCTCTCTCCGGTCAGGCTGCCAGCATGAGAAACCCAGCCCTAGACCGATTCGGAATCATGATGGGCGGCCAGCCCTGGCAGAGCAATGTGGAATCAATGAGTGGGGACAGGAATCCTCTTCCCGACGACTACTACACCTTCACCCAAGGTGAGTAACCATGCCGAAGACTCTCAAGGGCGGTAAGCTCCGCAGCATGAAGGGACAGCCGGTTAGCCTCGCCAACAAGACGGACGAGGAGCTGTTCGATCTGACTCAGGACTGGAGGATTCTGCGCGGAGAGGCAGAGTCCAGCGGTCGCGGTATGGGTCACGTCATCAAGAGACAGACCAGCTCCGAGAAGGCCGCAATGAAGGAGCTTCAGAAGCGTGGCCTGATCCCGAAGGAGGGACCGGGAAGCGATCCCATGCCCACGAAGAGCTATCGGGGCGGGCCTGGCGGCGGCGGCGAAGTGATCGACCTGTCCCGTGAACCTGAGAAGAGACTTCCGGAAGCGACCACTGAGTCAGGCCTGGGTCGTCCTCCTTCCGATCACCCTGCTAGCCGAGGAGGGGGGCGACCTGACCCGGTGTCCATGTCTCCTGGAGGAGAGAGTTCTGTCGATCCCAGCGCGGCTCCTCCAGCGTCTCTCGACGTTGCATCCAGGGGAGAGGCTACTTACCGAGGCAAGATCGTGGGCGACATGCAGTCTCCGATCTTCGGGACTCGAGTGAAGCCTTCCAGGAGAGATCCCTACGGACACAGGAGGCATGGACAGGGAGGGATCTACACGCCACCGGAGGTGAGGATCAAGCAGACGGGTGGACCGGAGGACCCGAACACGTTCGCTCTCGCGCAGAACGAGGCGAAGTGGTACAGCATGCACTGGAACAACCGTCTTCATCCTCAGCAACGAGCCCAGATGAAACAGAAGCTCACGAGTGAGCGACAGGAGATCCTCATCAGGAAGAAGACTGAGGATACGGAGGCAGAGAATAAAGACCTGGCCATGACCCAGCAGTTCCAGAAAGCCTTCATGCTGATCGCCAAGCAGATTGACAAGAGTACGGGCCAGCAGGTCTCCGCGGAGAAGGCCTCCGAGATCGTCATGCGTATGATGCCCGATTGGTTTCGAAAGAGGCTCAAAGCGGACAGCGTGAAGGAGTGGGCCAAGGGCATGGGCGACGTCACCGGGATCGACATCAACGAGCAACGGCGACGCAAGGAGTCAGGCGATAGAGCTGCCGCTCAGAAGAAGCGGGACGATGAACGGACTGCCAACTCGAACAGGGACTTCGAGTTTCGCAAGGGCCAGGTAGAGAAGGAGTGGGAATGGCGAGAGGATAAGTACGGCGA
>JAJISG010000208.1 GCA_022848835.1 Thermoplasmatota archaeon
CCTCCGATTCTTAAGCCTAGGGCTTGTCGATAAGGCCATGAGGGCCCTTCCCATCCTCCTGGGCCTCGCGGTCATGATCGCGGGGCTCTTCCATGTGGAGGCGGAGATGGAGGAGACCATCATAGTCATCAACGAGGTTCTCTATCACCCCATCGAGGGGGATGGGGAGTGGATCGAGCTCTACAACGCTGGTTCTGTCGTGAACCTCGAGGGGGTGACTCTGAGCGACCAGGACGATCACCTCTACGTGTTCCCCAGCCTCGTCTTCCCCTCGGGAGGCTACCTTGTCCTAAGGGTGGGTCCTGGGGTGGATCGGGGCTTCGAGAACGACTACGCCATGCTCCACATGGACTTCTCGACGCCGATCCTCAACAACGCTGGAGATGACCTCCTACTGGAGGGCTACGGAGGGGTCCTGGACTTCCTCTGCTATGGAAAGGGTCCAGCGGTGGATCCATCTCCCCCTGAAGTGCTTTGGGAGGCCTGCGCCCAGACGGCTTCTGAGGGGTTCTCCCTCTCCCTGCAGCCTAGCGGTCTGACTGAGGCTGAACCCAACAGCTGGAAAGCCTCAGAGCCCACCCCCGGCACCTTCAATGGCCCGCGAGAACGTCAGGAGCTCCTCATTTCCGAGGTCCATTACAACGCTTATCGGGATAACGAGTATGTCGCCCTCTTCAATCCGGGTCCTTACTCGGTGGGTCTGGATGGCTGGAGCCTCTCCGACGGAGAGGGCACATGGGTCTTGCGGGCCCCTGCGACCCTGGAGCCTCAAGGACGATTCGTGGTAGCGCAGAATGCCACCGCCCTTCTCGAGGATGCGGGATTGAGTGCGGATGCGTGTGTCACCGAGTGTGATCTCCTCTTGGACACACGCGGCTCTTTCGCCCTCGGGAACCTGGGCGATGAGGTAGGCCTTCTGGACCCCTACGGCAGAGTGGTCGATGCCTTTCATTACGGCTCCTCCTCCGAGAGCGTGGGTTGGGAGGGAGGTGGCACACCCCTGCTGGGAAAAGGGCGCGTGGCCAGGAGACAGGGCTCCGACGGCTTCCTCCAGGACACCGATACGGCGGCTGACTGGGATTGGGGCAGGACATTCCGACTGGGGCAGGGCTTTCGGAGCGTGGCGGAGTTCGATGATGTGTTCGCCAAGTCGTTCACTTCGCCTGATGACAGCCTCTGGCACCTTCTCTCTGTCCTGAACGCATCCCAGGAAGAGATCACCCTCTCCGGCTTCGAATTGACCAGTAGCGCGATAGCTGAGGCTTTGGAGGACGCATCGATGCGGGGCGTTCGAGTGCACATAGGGCTGGAGGGGAATCCACCTGGTGGCGTGGATGATGAGCAGAGGGTCCTCCTGTCAAGGCTAGGGGCTGCCGGGGCGAGCATTCTGATCATGGACTCCAGCACTCAGAACGCCTTCAGGAGGTATGCCCTACATCATGCCAAGTACGTCGTTGTGGATGGGGCTTGGGTCGTCCTGGGATCGGAAAACTTCTCTGAGAACGGCTTCGGGACAGCCAGCGGAGGGAACCGCGGCTGGGGCGTTGTCGTGTTCAGTCCCGCTCTGGCTCGCTCCTTATCCAAAGTAGCCCGCGAGGACTGGAACGTGAGTAGGACCGATGTTCACTCACTCCACGGCCTGCCACAGTGGGGAGAGATCACGGACGAGTCGGCATCTGCAAGCCCCTTTTCCCAGGAGGAGCTGTCAAAGGCCAGCGCAAGGCTTCTTCTCAGTCCCGACAACTCCCTCGCAGAGGATGGCATCCCTCGCATCCTGAGGGTGGCCGAGACCAGCCTCGACCTCGAAATCTTCTACGTCCGCTGGGACTGGAGAGGATACGCGAATCCATTGCTGGTGGAACTGATGGAGGCTGCTCGGAGGGGAGTCAGGGTCAGACTCCTCCTGGACGGGAGTAGCTACAACCTGGAGGGAGGGGATGACAATGATGAGGCTGTGACTAGGATGAACCGCCTCGCTGCCAAGGAAGGAATCCCCCTGGAGGCCAGGCTCTTCAGTCCGGGAGATGGGGGACCGATCAAGCTTCACAACAAGGGTTTCGTGGTGGATGGGGACGGAGTATTCGTGTCGAGCATCAACTGGAACTACCATGGCGCCTACGAGAACCGAGAGGTGGGCCTCCACCTGAGATCCGAGTCGATGGCGGCTGCCTTCCTCAAGAGCTTCGAGGAGGATTGGAGGTCAGGGTATCGGCCACCGGGTGTGCTCATCCAGGGGCCGGAACTGCTGACGGTTGGAGAGGTGGGGAGGTTCACCGCGGAGACCTTGGCGAAGGAGTCGATAGTCGGCTATGCCTGGGATCTACATGGAGATGGCACCTGGGATGGCACAGAACCCACCTTCACCTTCATCCCAGAGGAAGCCGCGGTCTACGTGCTTCTCCTACAAGTGTGGGACGATCAGGGGGGCTACGAGGAGGCCCAGGTGGAGATAGTGGTGCTTCCCATCCACGCAGGTGGCCCTCCGGCGGGCGTATATCTCTTCGTGGGAGTTGCCAGCGCTATCGCCGCCTCTCTCTGGTTCAGGAAGCTGAGAATCGTGGGAGAACCTACTAATAAACATCGGATAATCAAAAGACGTGAAGCCCGGGCTACAGATTTCCGCGGGCGAGATTGAGAAGTACGCCTACTGTCCTCTAAACTGGTGGCTCTACAGGGAGGGGATCTCCGCCAGGGGGAGAGGGCAGGCGGAGGGGACTGAGAAGCATCGGGACCTAGCTGAGGATCTCACTCTAATACTACGCAAGGAGGAGAGGGCCGGACAGTGGGAGACCCTGGTGGTCTACTTTGCCCTGGCCTCCTCCCTGGTGGCCATCCTTGGTCTCACCCTGCTGCAGCGGTTCGACGCCAGTTTCGCGAGCATCCTATCGGTCGTGGCCCTCATATGGCTCCTTGCGGCCACATATCTCATCTATAGGGCGGAGCGGGTGGCACTCCCCGAGGACAAGCTCATCAGTGAGCGTCTTCTGGTGGTCTTCGCCATGGTAGCTACGATCATCGCCCTGTTCTCCATATCCCTCTCCTTCCTGGAAGACCGGATAGTGGCCTCTGTCCTGGAGGTGGTAGCCCTGCTGTGGCTTATCGGCGCCTCCTTTTTCCTCTACAGGTCAATGAGAGACCTGATGGAAGCGAGGGACTTTCGATTCGCGAAGAATATAGGGGAGAACCCGATCGCCTACGTGGACGACCCGGGGCAGAGCTCCGAGTTACTCGCGTCGAAGGCCCATGGACTCGCTGGCAGGCCAGATTTCATACTCCAGGAGGAGGATGGCTTGATACCGGTCGAGGTGAAGACAGGTCGGAAGCCGCGTGGTCCGCTCTTCTCTCACATTCTCCAGGTGACCGCCTACTGCTTCCTCATCGAGGAGACCAGTGGGAGGAAGCCACCCTACGGGCTCCTAAGGTATGGTGATACCGTCCACGAGATCGAGTACACGGACGACCTGAGAAATCTGCTCCTCTCCAAACTGGATGAGATGAGGGCTGTGGCGAATGGTGGTGAGGCCCACAGGAACCACCACAGACCTGGGAAGTGCGCCAACTGCTCCCGCCGCTACGCCTGCCCTGAGAGGCTTGCCTAGTCCTTCTTCTCCGCCTCGCGAGAGGAATCCAGTAGCTCCTCCAACCTCTCCTTGATGGCCCGAACCTCCTGGCGCATGCTCAGCATCTCCCTCTCGAAGGGCGTGAAGTCCGTGGAGGAGAAGATCCTGTGGGTCACGAAAACCCCTATGAACATCGCTCCCACAGCGCTCAGGACGGCCACGATGACGAAAGCTATGAGGAAGAGAATGGGGTTCGCAATGAGGTCTTCCAGTGTCACCACGCCCAGGAGCTCGAAGGCCAGTACGAGGAGGAGGATGGCGACGACGATGATCCACAGTAGTGTCCACCTGTTCAGGGTCACGCCGCCTCCCTCCTTTGCATCAGAGTGACGAAGGGGGAGACGGAGAGGTCGCCATCCGTCAGAACCTTCTGGCCGGAGACGAGGAGAGTGAAAGACCAACCCTGCTGGGTCTCTGAAGCCGTCGCCTCGACAGTGAGGTCGAAGAACACGTTCCTTTGATCCTCCGCCACGGCCTCGAGGCTGAAGTGGGTTGTCTCGTTCAGGTACAGCTTCCCCTCCAGTCCAAGCGAGTTCGCAACCCGGCTTTGGGTGGTGTTCGGATGGTCGAAGGAGGTGACGTTGAGATAGAGGGTCCTATACACATAGGTGCCCGAGAGGCTTGTGATAAAGATGATGAATTCGTCACTCTCGTAGATGAGTATCAGGCGCGGCAGGGTGGAGATGTCCTCACGAACACCGATGAGTCGAGGGGTGATGAGGACCAGGAGGAGAAGAAGTAGGACAATGGCTGCCATCAAGGCCTTCCTCAGCATCCAATGCTGATAACGAGTCTGAAGATAAAGCTTTCAAGGAAACGGTCGGGAGCCGGAGGAAACCAGCGTCCCACCAAAAAAAAAGGGGGGAGGTAATCGTGATATCCTTCCTACCTTCGAAGCATCTCGCGTTCCAGAGACTCGGCCTCTTCCAGCGCGACCTGGGCCTCGCGGATGCGTCTTATCTTCTCAGGCACCATATCGATCCTGCTGTACACCAAGTCCCGTATGGCCGCCCGGATAGCCTCGGAACGGGAAGGGAAATCGTCCACGGCCACCAGGAAGTCCAGCGCCTTTATGAAGCGAGTGGGCAGGCGAATCGTGAGTTTCTCAGGACCTTCCACCAGCCAATCACCTCGTTTCAGAGGTCGTTTCGACCTCTTTTGTATATCTATTAGACCCCCGAATGCACCTATCAGTATATAAACTCTACCAGCCCACCGCTAGCAGGTCTTTAAGCGGTAGCGATGATGAGCCTCCATGGACTATGAAGATACAACCCTGATGCTGGCTGGCCCCGTCAAGATCCATCCCAGGGTCCTCAAGGTCATGAGCACACCCTCCATCGGCCACAGGACCAGCCACTTTAGGGAGGTGTGTCTCGAGATAAGGGATCTCCTCAGGTATGCCTTCGACACCGAGGGAGCCGTGGCAGTGATTTCCGGCTCAGGGACCGCGGGGCTGGAGGCCATGCTCTGCAGCACCCTGCGGGTCGATGACAGAGTCCTATGCATTACCAACGGCAAGTTCGGGGAGAGGATGTACGAGATAGCCTCCCTCTACTCTCAGGCCGATCAGTTGGACTTTCCCTGGGGCAAGGCAGTGAATCTACAAGTCCTCAAAGAGAGGCTGGATGCAGACGCGTACAGGGCGGTGACCTTGTGCCACAATGAGACCTCCACCGCAGCCACCAATCTCGCCTCGGAGGTTGGGAAGCTAGCGAGCAGAGATGACCTGCTCTACCTGGTCGATGGGATCACATCCGTTGGCGGACTACCCGTGGAGATGGAGGCCTGGGGAATAGACGGCATCGTGCTCGGATCCCAGAAGTGCCTTGCGGCACCTGCGGGACTCTCAGCTGTGGCCCTCTCAGAACGGGGGTACGAAGTCCTCCGCGACGGCACCCCTTACTACCTCGATCTCAAGGCCCACGTGGATCGGCTGGGGAAGGGCGACACGCCATACACCCCCGCGATACATCTTCTCTTGGCCTTCCGGGAAGCCCTTCGGATGCTGAGGGAGGAGGGGCTTCGGTCGCGTATCGAGAGGACGGCCCTCCTGGGAAAGGCGTGCAGGGAGGCGGGTCGGGCCATTGGCCTCGGTCTCTACCCGGATCTTGAATGCGCCTCTGACACAGTATCTGCCTTCTGGTATCCGGACGGGGTGAAGGACGAGCAGTTCCGGCCTCGGCTGCGGGACGAGCATCGTGTGATGGTGGCCGGGGGGCAGGGTAGCATCCGGGGTAGGGTCTTCCGCATCGGTCATATGGGGGTGTGCAGCCTGTCGGATCTGCTCATCACCTATGCTGCGGTGGAAGCCGTGCTAGACAAGATTGGCCATCCTGTCCAGAAGGGCGCATCTCTGGAGGCCATCAGTAGACTCATGGTATGATAGGGTGGTCAGGCGGTTGTGCCGGGAGAGAGCCAGGGGACCTCCGTGGAGTCGGTCCTCATGTTCTGCTCCACCATGGTGTCCTCGATCCCCATCCTGACACCAGAGCGGTGCATCAGCAATCCCGTCCAGGCGATCATGGCCCCATTGTCCACACAGAACTCTGGCGGCGGAACGGTCATATCAGCACCCCGCTCCTCAGCCATCGTGGACACCATCTCCTGAAGTCGGCTGTTGCAAGCCACGCCCCCGCCCAGCAGGATCTCGTCCTTCTCCAGGTGAGCCATGGCCCGCTCGGCCACCTCTGTGACCATGGAGAAGGTGACCTCCTGCAACGAGAAGCAGAGGTCCTCGAGTCTACTCCCATTGCGATGGAGGGTCAAGGCGGCTGTCAGGATACCAGAGAAGGCGACATCCATGCCCTTGACAGTGTAGGGAAGCGACAGAAGTTCGGAACCCTTGAGGGCCGCCTTCTCGACCAGGGGGCCTGAAGGGAACGGAAAACTCACCTCCCTCCCAAACTTGTCCAGGAGGTTTCCCAGGCCGATGTCCAGGGTCTCCCCGAAGATACGATATCTGCCGTTGGCATACGAGATTACTTGAGTGTTGCCCCCGGAAAGATAGAGTAGGACCGGATCCCGACAGTGGGTGACAATGCGACCGATCTCAAGGTGGGCGATACAGTGGTTCACGCCTATGATGGGGATTCCGAGGGATAGAGAGAGGGCCCTGGCAGCGGTGGCCACCGTTCTGAGAGAGGGGCCCAGGCCCGGCCCCTGCGAGAAGGCAATCAGTTCCAGGTTGCTGAGCGAAATTCCAGCATCCTCCAAGGCAGAAAGAAGAAGAGGATGGATCTTCTTGGCGTGATGGTTGGCCGCCTCTCGCGGGTGAATGCCGCCGACCGTAGGTCGGTACATCTCGGCCCTGTTCGCGAGTATGTTGCCGTCATGGTCCACGAGACCGATACCGATAGTGTGAGCGGTTCCCTCTAGGCCCAGGCAGATCATCGACTTAGCTATGGATTTTGGTCTAAAAAGATGTGCCGTCTAGACCTGCTCCTCGACAGACTCGACCTCCGTCCCACCGTTTGTCGAGAACAGGCTGAACTCCCTGATTTGTTTCAGGGATTCATCGCTCTCCGGCATCCTCCGGAACTGGTGATAGAGGAAGACAATGATAGCGGCGATAGCGGCCACTATCACGATCCCTATGAGGAGATTTGACCGGAAGGCTGTGAGTATGAGGTTGAAGGAGTAGGCGACCATGAATGTGCCCGCTAGGGCGCCAATGACAATGGCCATCAAGACCTTCTTGGCGTCCACTCCACTCATCTTCCCGATGATGGTAGCGCCGATAGCGCCGGAACCCTGAAAGGGGACGATGACGAAGAGGATCAGCCCGAGGAAGGCGAGCTTACTGAACCCCTTTCCCTCCTTTATCATCTTCTTGGCCTTCAGCTCCGTCTTTCTAGCCCATTTTCCCAGGAGGGGTACATAGTATAGGATCCGATAGTTCGAGAGTAAGAAGAGACCCACTATGATGTCAACCAAGGCGATGGAGATAGCCATGAGGGCGGGGTGGATGCCCAAGGTGACGCCCAAGGGTATGACAGACTCCTTCCCGAAGGGAGGGAAGAAGTAGGCGGCGAGAAGCGGAAGGAGCGTCTTGCCTACGTCGCCAAGGGTGTATATGTACAGAAGGTAGATCGCGGCGATAGTGAGTGGGACCATCGCCGTCAACACTCCTCGAAGGAACTGACGGAGGGTCAGCTCCCTAATGCTGAACTTCGTTGCCTCGTACATCCTCCCGTGACTCCAGTCGGCATTCAGGGCCACGCAGTCAGATTTGTAAGAAAGGTTCGATGAGAATATCACTCCTGATTACTGGGGCTGGGAACCTCGACATGAGAGTGGCCATTCAGCCCTCCATCACCGCCCGCTAGCAGGCACTTACCAGGAGGATGGCCGTAACGTCTCCGACGTTGAAGTGGGCGCGGCAGGATTTGAACCTGCGACCTACGCCATGTCAAGGCGTCGTCATAGCCCCTAGACCACGCGCCCCTATACGAGGAACACGGACCTCCATATAGGCTTTTAAGGTGAAAACTGCCACAAATCCTTAACCATCTGCTTACTAGGACCGACCATGGTTGGTGAGCGGGTCGACCTTTTCAGGTTCGCACATGAGCATCGTGGCGAAGTGGTATGGATGAGTCAGAACACCAACACAATCCCGTTGAATCCGAGCATCAAGGATGCCATATTGACCTCCACACAGAAGGAAGAGTACCACCTATACCCCTACAAGCCAGGAGTCTTCGGGCTGACCGAGGCCATCAGGAATGACCTGTCAATCGATGGGTTTGATGTCTTTCTTACTAACGGGGGGATCGAGGCGCTCTACTCTGCTCAGAGGGCTCTCCTCCGGCAAGGTGACGAGGTGGTCACCACCGACCCGAGCTTTCTTCCCATCCACAAGCAGGCCGGGATGTCGGGTGCAAAGGTCGTGGAGGTCCCCATCTACGGCGAACCCTGGAAGCTTACGGTAGATGCTGTAGAGCGGGAGATGGGCGAGAGGACCAAGGCCCTACTCATCATCGATCCTCACAACCCGTTGGGAATCGGCTACACGGCGGAGGAGTTGAAGGGACTGAGTGAGGTCGCAGAGGACAGGGGCCTCTACCTCCTTCACGACATCACCTATGGCGACTTCAATGACGGGCAAGTGCTCGCTACGGAGTTCTACCCTGAGAAGACGCTGCTATTCTACTCCTTCTCCAAGGGTGCGGGGCTTGCAGGCATGCGGATAGGCGCCCTCATCGGCACGCCGCAACTTGTGGAGAGGGTCAGGCACTTTGACACTAATATCCTGGGAGTAAATGTGCTGGCTCAGAGAGCGGCCCTAGCCTCCCTCAGGGGTAAGGACGACTGGCTGCCCAGACTCCGAGAGATTTGCGGGAGGAACCAGGCGGTCATTCGAGGCGCGGTGGAGCGGGTAGACGGCGCCTTCCTTCCTGTCTACCCCTCCAAGGGAAACATGTTCATCATCGACGTTCAGGATACCGGAGTAGATCCCGGGACCCTGGAGGAGAGGATGCTTCTGGAGCACAGAGTCCACGTGCGCGCAGGCTACTACCTCTCCGAGAGGTTCGGACAGAACTTCATACGCGTGTCATTTTCGGTTCCACCCGAACAGTGCGACCGCTTCCCCAGAGCCTTCACTGAATCGGTGGAAGCTCTGAGGACGTAGGGCGCCGCAAAGTGCAGGCGTTGATTGCCCTTATCTGGCGACGTCGTACGGGTCCTCGAAGCAGACAATAGGTGGAAGTATGCTCCCGCCGGGATTTTCAAGGATCTAGGGTGAACCTGTTTGAACCCGGGACCCGGGCTCGAAAGGCCCGAATGATTGACCGAACTACACTACGGGAGCACACCTCAGGTGGGGCATAGGGCGAGAGCTGTTAAAATCTACGCCCTGAACCGTCAACCTATGTAGCCGAGGTCCTTCCCGCCTGTGGGCTCATCAGGTTTGACCTCCGCTTCCCTCAGGCGTGAGGTGATTACGTCAATCTGTTTCGCCTTGTCCTCCAGTTCCGAGAAGTCTATCTCAAGGTCCAGGGCCTGGATGAGGACATCCAACACGGCTCTCGCGCTCTTGGGGTCAACGAAGTAACCGGATGTCTCTCCCATGAAGCAGACCGAGCGCATGTTGTGGAGTGCACCGAGACCCAGTAGTAGCCCACTGGCCCCGACTATACCTGTGCCTGAATCTACGCGAGAGAAGACCACTCCGTATCCCTCCATCTCCTTCACCAGATCCTCTTCGGTAGCCGCTCCTAGGACCCTAGGCTTCTCCACAATTTTTCCAACCCCATAGCCACCCAGGGTGAAGATCTCCTCCACCCCGAACTCCGCCAGGACTCTCAGGATAAAGTCGGTGATCTCATACTGTCCTTCAGGGTTCATGCCCTGATAGTCGCCCACCAGGAAGATTATGTCGACGCCCTTTCCCACGTCCTTAGCGTAGTAGAGCTCGTTATTGACGAGCTTAATCAGGCCACCGTCCAGGACCATGACCTGGGGCGGGAAGTACTTCGAGACGATCTCCGCGAACTTCTTGGCTCCCAGCTGATCTATCAGGTGCTCTGCCGCCAGCTTACCCACGTTTCCGATTCCCGGCAGGCCCTCTATGAAGATGGGTTTCTTCAGTTTGGGCCTCTCCAGGTAGTGAATGACGATGTCGTCCATATGCCTAAACTCCTCGTTTGAGCCTTCTTCTATATTCCCCGTATCGATCCTCGGGCGAGTATCGCGGTGGCAAGGCCATCACAGTCCTGCCGTCACACCGATGGCACTCCTCCCTCAGCGTATAGGAACCGCAGGCAGTGCACTTCCTGATGAGGGTCCGCATCTCACTCCTTCCTGTGGAACTCACCCTCGCCGCCTCGAGCCTTTATCCCCTCGACGACTTGAGTGGCCGCCTTCTGCAGCTCCTCTTCCGCGGTCTTGTAATCGGGAGCCCTTACCACGATCCTGTAGCGGGGTGCACCTATGTACTGAACCTTGACAGCGACGCCGTCCTCCTTCTGGATGCCCATCAGCACCTCCTTGAGGTGGACGATGCCATCGGGTCTGGGGCAGGTCATCTCCAAGTAGCCGTTGATCTTGACCGTTGGAGGGACGATGTTCTCCCGAGCAACTTCGAGGAAAGCCGCCATCCACTTCCCCTTGAACCCCTCGCGCGTCAACACCTCCTCATTTATGGCGGACTCCTCAAAAGCGCCATACAGGCTACCGAAAGTGTCGACCAGGTCTCCCACGAAGGTGGTATAGGTCCACTCCATGTCCTTCTTCAACCTATGGGCCACGAGCTCCAGCAGCTTCTCCGCCTTCTGAGCGTTCTTCCAATGCTGGATCTTCTCCCTTTTCTGGTGCTCGTTGACTGCCTTCAGGCTGAGGTCGATATGCCCCTTGCTAGGGTCCACGCCGAGGACCTTGCACACGGCCTTCTGCCCTTCCCGGACGTGATCTCGGATGTACTTGATCCATCCCGGGGCCACCTCCGCAATGTGGATGAATCCCTCCTTTCCGCCGTACTCTTCCAGGGACACGAAGGCCCCGAAGTTCTTCACCTTGCTGACGGCGCACACCACCAGCTCCCCCTCTTCCGGCCACTCAGGCCCGTAGCTGGTCACGAGAGCACCTCCAGGATCTCGGCCTTGATGTCGGCCTTCCCACCGGTGGGCTCGGCCACTGTGGCGCCACAGACCAGGCAGCTCACCACGCTGGCAACCCTGTCGAAGGTGACCTGCTCGTTGCCGCAGTCCCTACACTTCACCCTCAAGAACTTGCTCTTGGTTTCCCACATTTCAGACCTCGACAAGCTCCAGAGTCTTGGCTCGAATAGTGGGTCGATGGTGGGCCTTTCCACAGGACCTACAGCGGAAGCGAATGTTGATCCTCCTCGTAGGCTTCTCACCATGGGGCTTTGGCCTGGGAAATCCTCCGTAACCCTTCAAGGCCCTTCTGAACCTCCTCTGGCCGGCCCTCATCTCACTCCTTGGCCTAGACTTCACTCTCTCAATCTCCAGCTCCTGGTGGGAATTGCAGCGGGGACAATATCCCTTGATGACCCTGGGCAGCTTCATACTTGTCCTGAGGCTGCAATACGAGGGCACACTATTTCAAACTTGGGAGCCTGAAGAATTGCTGGCTATCGCCCCGAGGGGGATTGGGGATACTGAGAACGGTGCTCTTGACCAACACTAAACCCGAGCAAGGCCTCTGCGGCGTGCGACAATTCTCGTTTCATATCGAACTAAAGGAAGATCATTGATCTGGAGTGAATATCTACAGAATGAACTCCCCTATATTTATAGAAGAAAAGCCTTTATCATTCGGTTCAAAAGCCATTCTGGATCGGGGAGGAGAATATGCTAGTTCAAAAGTCGGTGCCCTTTCTAGAACTGAGGGGAATCGTTCCCAATCCAGCGGTCAAGGTTCTCAAGTCGGAGTCTCTTGGAGCACCTACCCGCCTTGATGTCCCTTGCGAGAGATTGCTATTGTCGGTTCGAAACCCGCAGCACAGCCGGCCAACTCTCATACTGAGATTTAGGAGTCTTGTTCCAGCCGTGCCAAAGATCGGGGATAATTTCAATGTCTAAAACTAGAATCTCCATGATTACAAGGCTAAGACAGGTCAGAAGATGGATGAACATCATTAATCCCGGAGGAATGGGCACAAATGTTCCTCAGGTTTCTCAGGAATTGAGGAAGCTGGGTTATGAAGTCTTGATAGATCAGCCCAGGAGAGACTTCGACGTTTTGGATATTCATATTCCTCTCTTCTCCTCATTCGTTTTGGCCTACAAAACCCGGGGCAAGAAGCCGCTGGTCATCCATGCTCGACATATACCAGAACTCGTTAAGGGTGGGATCATCTTTGGCGATCTCCTCTATTTTCCGCTCAGATGGTATTCCAGATACTTCTATAATCTTGCGGATGTCGTAATATGCCCCACTCCATATGTTAAGAAACTTCTGATCAAGGAAGGAATAGAATCTCGCTTGGAAATTGTACCCAACGGCGTCAATCGAAATGTCTTTAGGAACTCCGAGGAAGGAAGGAGAAGATTCAGGGAGAGGTATGGGTTCCTAGAGGATGACTTTATCGTTCTAAGCGTGGGACTAAATATCCCTAGGAAGGGCGTCAAGACCTTCTTGGCGGTTGCGAAAGCGTTCGAGAAGAAGAAGAGTATGAAATTCCTCTGGGTAGGTTCTTCCGAGCCATTCCTTCACAAGGTGGAAATAGACCACATTCCCAGAAACGCATTCTTTCTGGGTCATCTCCCTTTTACTCAGATTCCTGATGCTTACTCGGGGAGTGATCTATTCCTCTTTCCTTCATACGCTGAGGGTTATGGAAATGCGTTGTTCGAGGCCGCAAGTTCTGGAAAGGCTTTGATTGTTAGGAATATCCCAGCGTGGGAGGGCCTCTTTGTTCACGATAGGAACTGTCTGAAGGGCACGAGCGTTGATGATTTTGTCTCTTATGTTTCTACTCTTCATAATGACGATAGATCGAAGAGTGATCTCGAAAGAGGCTCTTTGGAAATTGCAGAGGAACATGATATGGGAAGATGCGCAGTGAAACTGGCTCGTGTGTACGATGGGCTCTGTAGCTGAGAGGCTGTTGCGTGGTTGTGGAGAGTGTTTATGATTTCTTTGAAGCTTTTGGCCCACTCGGAATGTTGCTAGCGCTTTTTCTTATATTCAATATTGACGGGATACTGTGTCCTTCTCTGCCTGAATTCTTTGTCGTTGTTACCTTCGGATTGTATCCTTCGATAACCTGGGGGATACTTGTCCTGGCGGTAGCTGTCGTTGGAGGGGTGACTGCAAATGCCGCCTTGTATTCTGTGGCCAACAGAGCAAAGCTCCCAAGATGGATAAGGAACAGAATGAAGAATTACATTTCAATGCTACTGATAAAAGACGAGAGGATCATACTCCTTAACAGAATTATGCCAGTTGTACCCTACACCGGTGCCTTCATTGCAGTCTGCAATTGGAATGTTGCGAAATCATTGTCCTACGTTGCTCTGGGAAACTCCTTGAAGTATGCTGTATTAATCCTGTTATCTGACGTATTTTTCGTCACTTATGGGACTGAGATGGCTCGAGTCATCACAATAGGACTCGTGATACTATTCGTGGGCGCGAGCTTTCTATATTCTTTCGCATACAAAAGGAGGCTAAGAAAGAGGACCTCCGCAAGCCGAGAATAGGACAGCGCTCTGCGAGGTTGTGATGAAGCTCTTACAGCACCATACTACCGGAAAGCATACTCGTTTGTCGAGAAGAACGTTGACAACAAGATAGCAGTTTGACATCAAGCATAGGCCACCGGTTCATGCAAGCTTTGATTCCCTCGGCACCTTGACCACCGAAACCTATTTCTATCCCCTCCAATATATAAATCAAAATCCATACGGGGAAGGAGAGGGAACAGTTCACTTAGATCAAATGTAGATTGAAAAATACTCTATGCCGGGATAATAGGGGGAGATGGCGATCCGGGCTTCCAGAGAGAAAAGGCTGGTGGACCTCCTCATGCGCACAGGCATGTCCAGGAACCTAGCTAGGACCCTGGTATTCCTCACAGCGAAGGGGGAGACCACCTCCGTCGAGATCGAGAAGATCGCTGGGATGCGACAGCCCGAGGTCTCCATCTCCATGAAGGAGTTGAGGCGGAGAGGGTGGGTTACGAAGAAGGACTTGAAGAAGGAGGGGAAGGGCAGACCACTTCACGCGTACCGCCTGGTAAAGCCATTCCACAGGATTGTCAAGGAGATCGTGGCGAAAGAGAGGGAGAAACTGGAGGCGGTTGAGGAGGATCTCAACCGGCTGCAGCAGCAGGCTAAGGCCTTCTCATCTCAGTGATCCCTTGAGGGCGACCTACGAGAACCGTATCCGCCATGCCTAGGAAGAGGCCGTGCTCCATGACGCCCGGGATCGCCTTGATTCTGTCAGCCAGGTCAGAGGCCTCCTCGATATGGGGAAACCTGCAGTCTAGGACATAGTTGCCGTTGTCAGTGATGAATGGCTGGTCATCCACCTCCCTGAGAGAGGGTGTACAGCCCAGCTCCTCTAGCCTCCTCCGGGTCTGCTTCCACGCAAAGGGAAGCACCTCTGTGGGGACAGGCGTCCTCTGACCGAGAAAGTCCACGAGCTTGCTCTCGTCGACGATCACGATCATCTCGCTGGAGGACAGGGCTACCAGCTTCTCCCTGAAGAGGGCCCCGCCCATTCCCTTGATCAGGTTCAGCCTCGGGTCTACCTCATCAGCGCCATCGATGGTAAGGTCAACCGCGGGGTGTTCGGACAGGGAGGTCAACGGTATGCCCAGGGAGCGAGCCAACTCCGCCGTGGCATCGGAGGTAGGAATGCCGAGGATACTGAGACCCTCACTCATCAAACGGCCCAGCTCCTCGATGGCATATCTGGTGGTCGAGCCCGTCCCGAGACCGAGCACC